>NZ_QJUG01000450.1 GCF_003426775.1 Allorhizocola rhizosphaerae
CTGCGGCCTTCGGCGAGCTGGGGCGGGCGCGGGGCGGGATACCGTGCGACCCGGGCGCGGGCAGCGGCGCCGGGGTGCCCGCACCGACCAGCACCGACCCAGGCACGGCCGTGGGCGGGCCTGCGGTGCACACGTGCACCCCGCTCACCGTCACGGCCGCCACGTTGGGCACGGTGGAGCTGCGCACCAACCGGGGCCTGCTGGCCGTGCCGGCCTGGCAGTTCGCAGTGGACGGTGCCACCGGCTTCGGCTCGCCGGTCGCGCGGGTCGCGGTCGACCCGGCCACCTTCGGCCTCCCGCCACAGGCGGAGATCCCGCCGTGGGGCGAGTCCGATGTCGCCACCGTCGACCGGCTCACGCTGGCCGAGCCGCGCCGCATCGAGTTCACCATCGGGGTGAGCGCCTGCTCGTCCGACCCGGTCGGTTACGTGCACGAGACCACCGATGTCGTGGTCGTCGGCGGATACGCCCAACCCAAACCCGGCCCGTGCATCGGCGCCCTCAAACTCGTCCCGGTCACCGTCGCCCTCAACGACGCCCTGGCCGCCCGCCCCATCCTCGACAGCGTCTCCGGCCGCGTCCTGCTCTGACCGTCGTCCCCCGCCCCCTGGTCCAATGTGGATCCCGGGTGCGAGTGGCTCTGCCGTAGGGGTGAGCGGCCTGATCCATCCGGCTGGCCGCGTGGGTGTTCACCATCGCGCACCGCCGGGCGGTCGACCGGGTGCGCTCGGAGCAGGCGGGGGCCGATCGCGTGCCCCGCCTGACCCCCGACCGCTCCAGCCGGCCTGACCCCGGTCGCGGAGTTGATCATGAAGAGTGAAGTTCGTGATCAACCGGAAAGGGGTTGGTCGAATTGCCAGAGGAAGCCGGCTACGGCTTGTTCCAGGACGGAGACGTGGCGTGCCACCGCGTTCTGGTCGTCGAGGTCGACCGGTGTGCGCTCGATGATGTGGTCGTTGGGCGGGCGGTAGTCGGCCCAACGGGCCCACCAGACGTGGGTGGGCAGCCGGTCGGGGTGAAACGTCACGTGGAAGGCGGCGTTTTCTATCCGGCGGTGGGCGGCGCGCCGGAAACGCGGGGCGACCGGGTTTTCGCTGTCGCGAAAAGTTGTCACGTATTCGAGCGAGTGCTCGTCGCTCGTGTTGAGCGTGCGCGGCAGGGTGAGCTCGACCGCCCACAGGTTGCCCTTGATGCGGTACGGGTCGCCGGGCGTGCCGCCGTGGATCTGCTCGACGCGGGCCTCGCCGAGGTCGAAAACGTAGCGGTGCGTGGACACGCCGTCGACGAGGGCCCGGATGGTCTGGACCGTGCGATGGCGGGCCGGGCGCCCGTCGGGACCCAGCTCATGAAACTCGTTCAGCTCGATCGTCTGGTAGGGGACGCTGCCGAGCGGCCCTTCTGCGGGCGGAGGCAATTCGCCGATGATTACCTGCCCCGGTTCTACGGTCATGTCAAAGTCTCCGTAGCGGGCCTTCGCCTACGGCTGGTTCGGCTTTGACACTCGTGTTCACTGATGGCTCCAAACTACCTCTTGGCAACCATGAATCCTCGTCGACGTTTGGTGGAACGTCAACGCGAAGGGTACGACATGGTCACCCAGCGAAGGGTTGAGTCGTTGGGTGATTTAGGCTTTATGGTGCATATATACACGATCTATTATGGAGGGACGGATTCACGATGATCGGAGTCTTGTTACTCGCGCTGCTGAGTGGCTCGCAGTCCGAGACCGAGGCGGGGTCCTACGACCTGAGCATTACGACCGAGGCGGGGCTGGAGAAGCGGGCGACCCTGACGTGCAGGCCCACCGGCGGCATGCATCCGGAGGCCAGGGCGGCGTGCCGCCAGCTGGTCAAGGCGCGCGGCGACATCGCCGCCATCCCACCCGCTGACGGAGTGTGCACGACGGAGTACGCGCCGGTGACTCTCCGTGCCTTCGGGCTCTGGAACGGTACCGAAAAAGAATTTGAAGGGATCTTCTCCAACCAGTGCGTCGCGAACCGTCAAACCGGCGGACATGTTTTCAATTTTTGAACCATCATCTAGTAGTACTTTGTTATGTTGTGTCGTCGAATGTGCGGTTGCAGATGTGGCATGCGCCGGTGATGACCATGAGTATGGGTTGCAGGAGCCGCAGGACGGCGTAGAGGGTCAGGCCGGCGCATCCACTTTTGGGTCCAGGCGC
>NZ_QJUG01000451.1 GCF_003426775.1 Allorhizocola rhizosphaerae
CGCGGCGCCGGCCGCCTTCGACGCGGCGCCGGCCGCCTTCGACGCGGCGGCCCCGGCTGGTCGAGACGTTCTCGCCGTTCCTTGACAGCGCACCCGACGTGCGGGAACGGGTCGGACAGTCCATTGTCGACATCGTCGGCGGCGGGCTGGTGCGATTGGACGTGCGCACGACCCTGGTTTTGGCACGAAAAGCGTGAGTCATGTCACGGCTGACTCGGTTAGCCTGGTGAAGGACATGAATACGCCAGACGTGGAGCAGATCCTGCGCTCGGCCGCCGCACACGCGTCCAACGCCCCGAGCATCCTGGGGACCCGGCCGTGGCGCTGGCGGCTCGACGACGACGTGCTGCGGCTGTACGCGGTCCCGCCCGGCGGGCGGTTCGTCGTCATCAGCTGCGGCATCACCCTGCACCATGCCTGCACGGCGATCGCGGCCAGCGGGTTCGAGCCGCGGGTGCAGCGGCCGGCCGACCCGGACGACGCCGACCTGCTGGCCGAGGTGCGCGTCGGGCCGCCGCGGCAGGTGCGGCAGGAAGACCTCAACGCCTACGCCGGCATCGGCTCGTTCGGCGTGGCCGCCCGATGCGACCCGGCGGCCACGGTCGAGGTCGGTCATCTGCGGATGCTGGCCGACGCGGCGTCTTTGCACGGTACCCGGCTGCACGTGCTCGGATCCGACAGCGTCCGGCGGGCGGGGGCCGGCGGGCGCACCGCCGTGCACGAACCGGACCTGCTGCCGGCCCAGGGCATCCGCCTGGGCGTGATCCTCACCAGCGAGGACGGCCCGCTGTCGTGGCTGTGCGCGGGGGAGACCCTGTCGGCGGTGATGCTGGCCGCCGCGGGGGCGGGCCTGGTCGCCGAGCCGGTCGACGACCCGGCCGAGCTGCCGTTCACCCGCGACGACTTCGCCGAGCTGGGCTGCGCCCAGCTGGCCGTCCGGATCGGGCACCGGTTACAGGCCTCCTGACACGCGCAGGTTGGCGCCGTTGACATAGGACGCCTCATCGCCGAGCAGCCACACGATCGCGGCCGCGACCTCTTCGGGCCGGCCGGACCGGCCCATCGGGGAACGCGACGCCAGCCGGTTGGGCCGGTCCGGGTCGCCGATCCCGGCGTGGAACCCGGTGTGGATGATGCCAGGCGACACGGTGTTGACCCGGATGCCGCGCGGGCCCAGCTCCCTGGCCAGCCCGACGGTCAGGGTGTCGGTCGCGGCCTTGGTCGCCGCGTAATGCACGTATTCGTTGGGGCTGCCCAGGGTCGCGGCGGCCGACGACACGTTGACGATGGCCGCGACGCCGCGGCGGGCGGCCTGCTGCGCGCACAGCACATAGCCGATGAGGTTCACGTCCACCACGTGGCGCAGGTCCTGTTCGGACAGTTCGGTGAACGGGCCGGCCGGGCTGCCCACGCCCGCGTTGTTGACCAGCCCGGTGATCCGGCCCAGCTCCCGCTCGGCCGTGTCGAACAGGTCGCGCACCGACGCCGAGTCGGTCGTGTCCACCCGCACGGCGATCGACTCGGTCTCCAGCCCGGCCACGACGGCCCGGGCCGCGGCGTGGTCGCTGCGGTAGCCCACGGCCACCCGGTGGCCCGCCTTGGCCAGCAGCCGGCAGGTGGCCGCGCCGATGCCCCGGGAGCCGCCGGTCACTATCGTCACACTCGTCATACGCTGCATTGTCGGGTGTCGGCAGGCATGTTGTCGGACCCTTCTGGTAGAACGTGTGTATCAATAGCGAGATCACAAACGGAAGGAGGGCCTGGAGCGATGGGACTGTCCACCAAGGAGCTGGCGCAGATCCGCGAGCTGGTCTCCGCCGGCAAGCGGCCGCGGGTCATGTTCACCGAGGCCGCCGGCCAGATCGCCGGGCAGGTGGGCCACGTGGTGCAGCTGGAAGACCCGAAGAAGCACGACGACTGGATCCTGGTCAAGTTCGGCGCCGACGTGCTGCCGTTCCCGCCGTCCGACCTGGCCATGGCGCCACGCGGCGCGGTGAAGAAGGCGGCCGAGCCGGCCCCGCCCGCCCCGCCCACGCCGGAGTTCAAGGTCGTCCGCGAGGCCCCGCCCGCCAAGAGCCAGGCCGCCACCCCCGCCGCACAGGAGAAGAAGACCACGATGTCCGAAGCAGACAAGACCCCGGCCGACGCCTCG
>NZ_QJUG01000452.1 GCF_003426775.1 Allorhizocola rhizosphaerae
CGGGGCCGGCGGCGGCGGTCGTGGTCGATACCGGGCCGGACGCGTCCGCAATGGACGGTTGCCTGCGCGAGCTCGGTGTCGAGTCGGTGCCGCTGGCGCTGCTGAGCCACCTGCATCTCGACCACATCGGCGGGCTGGGCGGGCTGCTGCGCCACCGCCCGAGGGCCCTGGTCACGCCGGCTTGGAGCGAGCCGCGCGCCGGGCACGAGACGGTCACGCGGACCGCTGGGCGGGCGGGTGTGCCGGTGTCGGCCGTGGTGCCGGGTGCAGTGTGGACGGTCGGTGAAGTGAACGTCCGGGTGCTGTCCACGGAACCGTTGCGTGGCACGCGGTCCGACCCGAACAACAACTCGGTGATCGTTTTGGCGACGGTGCGCGGGGTGCGCGTGCTGTTGCTGGGCGACGCGGAGACCGAGCAGCAGGCGTTGCTGCGGGCGGGTTATCCGGAGCTCGCGGTGGACGTGCTCAAGGTCGCGCATCACGGGAGCGCTTATCAGGACCCGGCGCTGCTCGGCGAACTCCGGCCGCGGGTGGCTCTGGTGTCGGTGGGGCGCGGCAATGGATACGGGCATCCCAACGAGGGCGTGCTGGCTGCGCTTCGCCGGGCGGGTGCGCGGGTCTGCCGTACCGACCAGGATGGAGACATCGCCGTGACACTCGGCCAGACCGGCCCCGGAGAGCTGGCCGTGGTCCGCCGATGAAGTTGAGGTCGGGGCGGATGAGCGAGTCCCCCATCCGGGAGCACCCTGGACGCGTGCGCCGTGTTCCGTGCGACCATGGCTGTGTGGTGAGCCAGCCTGCGTCCTCCCAACTGACACCGATCGTCTTAATCCTCGGCGACGAGGAGCTGCTCGTGACCCGGGCCATCGCCGATATCGGCGCGCGGGCGCGGGCAGCCGATCCCGATGCGGAGGTGCGCGAGCTCGACTCCTCCACGCTGATGCCCGGCGAGCTGGCGGAGGTGCTCAGCCCCTCGCTGTTCGGCGGGAGGCGGGTGGCGGTGCTGCGCAACGGGCAGGACGCGCGCAAGGAGCTCGTGGCCGTGGTCCTCGACTACGTGAAAAATCCCGACCCGGAGGTCACCCTCGTGGTGACGCACGTGGGCGGGGCGAAGGGCAAGGCCTTTGCCGACAGCCTGCAAAAGGGCGGGGCGACCGTGGTGCCGGCGGCCAGAATCACCAAGCACCGCGATCGGCTCGACTTCGTGACCGGCGAGTTCCGGCGCCTGGGCGGCAAGTGTTCCACCGACGCGGCCGAGGCGTTGCTCGACGCGGTGGGCAACGACCTGCGCGAGTTGGCCGCCGCTTGCGCGCAGTTGACGGCCGACACCGGTGGCCGGGTCGACCTGGCGACAGTCGCGCGATACTACCGCGGCCGGGCGGAGGTCAGCGGGTTCACCGTTGCCGATGCTGCCGTGGCCGGCGATGTGGCGGGCGCGCTGGAAGCCCTGCGGTGGGCCTTACACACCGGGGTCGATCCCGTGCCCATAGCCGACGCGCTCGCAGACGGCGTGCGGACCGTGGCGCGGGTCGCGTCGGCGGGCCGGGGCAACGCCTATCAGATGGCGTCGAGCCTGGGCATGCCCGCGTGGAAAATCGAAAAGGCGCAACGGCAGGCCCGAGGCTGGACACCAGACGGGCTCGTGCAGGCGATGCGGGCCGCGGCGGAGTGCAACATGGCGGTCAAGGGAGGCAGCGAAGACCGCGGCTACGCGCTGGAGCGCACCATCATGCAGTTCGCGGCGGCGCGACAGGGCGGCGGTTCATGACCGTCGTCCGATCCAGGCGCGCGGGGATCAGCGCGGAAGAGGCCGCCCAGCGGCCGATGTACGCCAGAACGCTTGGGCTGCAATACCTTCGGCCCAGCAGCCTGGTCAGTTTCGTGTTCTTCGAGGGCAGCATCGCGCTGGCCGTGCTGCTCGCCCTGGCCGAGCTGGCGCAGTGGTGGATCGTGGCGGTGCTGCCACTCTCGATCGCCGCCATGGTCAAACTCAACGACATCATCGCCGGCGCGGCGGTCGCCTCCGGTGGCCCGGCCCGGGTCCGGCGTGCGCGAGGCCGGGCCGTCGTGCCGCATCCACCGACCGTGCGCCGAGCACCGGCTGCCGCCCGCCCGCTTCGACCCGCCG
>NZ_QJUG01000453.1 GCF_003426775.1 Allorhizocola rhizosphaerae
CGCAGAGCACGCCGCCCGCGCGGCCGCGCTCGCCTCCGATCGCGTGGTCGTCCCCGCGCTGCTGGCCCGCGGCTGGGTCGCGCACCACGCCGGCGATCGCGTGACGGCGGCCGAGATGGCGACCGACGCGGCGAAGCAGGCGCGAGCCGAACGAGACCCGGCCGGCCTCGCCGAATCGCTCGAACTTCGCGCCGTGGGCGAGCCCGACCCGGCGAAGGCCAGAGCCGCGCTGCGCGAGGCGCTTTCAGTGTGGACCCGGGCGGAGGCGGGCGTCGAGGCGGCCCGGATCCGCCATCGCCTCGGGCATCTCACGGGTGCCGGGGTCGACGACCGGCTGGGCGCGCTGGAAGCGGCCGAGACCCTTGCGCGGGCGGGAATCGCGGTCGAGTCGGCCGACGCCACGGCGGTGATGGTGCGAGCCTTCGGCCGGTTCGAGGTGTGGCTGGACGGGCAGCCCGTGCCGCCGGCCCGCTGGCAGTCGCGCCGGGCGCGTGACCTTGTGCGCATCCTGATCGCGCGGCGCGGCCGCCCCGTGCCCCGCGACGAGCTGTGCGAGATGCTGTGGCCGGGCGAGGAGCCCAGCGGGCACCGGCTCTCGGTGCTGCTCTCGATCATCCGGCGGGTGCTTGACCCGGAGCGCGCGCTCGCCCAGGACCACTACATCGTGGCCGACCAGGCCAGCATCGGCCTGGATGTCGGGCGCCTGCGCGTCGATGTGGAGGAGTTTCTGGCCGATCTGGCGCATGCCCGGCGGCTGCGCGAGCGGGGCGCCCTCGACGAGGCGGAGCGATTGCTTTCCGCCTGCCTTGAGCGGTACCGGGCGGACGTCTTCGAGGACGAGCCGTACGAGGAGTGGTCCGTGGCGCTGCGCGAGGAGGCACGCGGCGGTTATGTGAGCACCCTGCGCATGCTCGCCCAGATCTGCCGCAGGCGCGGGCGCGCTGGGGCGGCGGTCGGGCACCTCCTGCGTCTGCTCAGCGTCGACCCGTACGACGAGGCCGGCCACCGCGCCCTGATCGAAGCGCTGGTGGCCGGCGGTCAGCACGGCGAGGCGAAGCGCGCACGGGAACGCTATCTGGAGGCGATGCGCGCCATCGGCATCAAGCCCGCCGCCTAATACCAGGATCCGATGCAGACGCCGTAGACCGTGACCTCGTCTTCATCGTCGGCCACCATGGCCTGGCCGCGCAATGCGCTGGTGCCACGGGACATGCGGGCCCAGCCGTGGGCGAGTTCCGGGCCCGGCCCGAGCGCGTCGATGAACATGCCCGGCCGGGTCGAGCTCACACCCGCCCCGAACACGAAGACATACCCGAGGCCCTGCCACTGCGGCAGTGGCGCCACGGTGGTCGTCGTGGACTCGGCACTGACCGGGACGGTGTCCTCGGTGCGCTCTTTGTAATCCGGCAGGGTGCCGGCCTGCGGCATCCGCAACCCGCACAGCGCCACCGCCGTCACCTGGAGGCCGGCGGCCGGTGCCCCGCCGCCGCGCACATAGACCCCCGACAGGTCGGGCGACGGCACGACCGCGTCGGCGTAGGCCGATCCGGTGGTGGAGCTCACCGCGTACCCACTGGAATAGAGCATCTTTCCGCCCGGACACGACGCCCAGCCGCCAGGGCCCACAATCCGTTGCAGCGCTTGGTCTCCCGGCGCCCAGCAGGTGGCCGCGGCCCGCACCGACCAGTTGCCCACCCATCCGCCACGGGCCTGCGCGATGGCCGTGACGGTGGTCAGGTCCTCACTGGGGAAGATGCCGACGAGTGCCACGTTGCCGTCGCTGTCGACGGTCGCGCCGCCGAAGCCGTACACGATCTGGCCCTCGGGGCAGGACACCGTGACGCCCTTGCGCGGCGAATTGTCCGAAGTGGAGGTCGCGGTGTGATAGTGGTCCGCGACGGGAGACGCCACGGCGGGGACGGGTGGTAGCAGTGCTGTGACGAGAGCGGCCGCCAGGCCGGTGAGCAACATGCGCATGACCTCCATGGTGGGCGGGGGTATCACGGTGGCGTCACAGTCAGCACGCGAGCCGCTTCGAACACCGCGCCCGCCCGCTG
>NZ_QJUG01000454.1 GCF_003426775.1 Allorhizocola rhizosphaerae
CGCGCGACCCGCCTGCGGCGCCGCCACACCGTCGCCAGCCCGCTCGACGGCCGACGACAGGCGCGCGGTCAGGCGCTCCGCCTCGGCCAGGCACAGCTGCGCGCTCGCGGCGGCGTTCGTGGCGCCGCCATCCGATTCGATGTGGATGGTGTAGGCCAGCCATGCGGTCAACGCCTGCTGTGCCGCGGCGGCCGCGCGCCAGGCGTGGCTCACCGCGCGCATCAACTCGCGTAGCTCGGCGTCGGTGGACATGCCACGATCGTGGCAGCGGCGCACCGGACGCGCCTGAGTGCCGCCTACTCAACGACCGATTTGAGTGGCGACCACTCAGGCGCGGTGGGCATCGCCTCGGCGAGGCTGGAAGGTGCCGACAAGCGGCGGTTCACGTGCCACCACCCGGGAGCCTCGATGTCATCACCGGAATCGCCTGAGCAGCAGCGCGCGAATAGCGAAGCCCCGAAGGCGCGACTGTCCGATCACCTGCTCGCCGGGGCGGGCGTGGTTGTGGTCCTCTTGCTCGTCGTCGGGTCCCTCGTGCTGTGGTCGAGCTATTCGCGCGGCGGGGAGGACGGCGCGACCCCGACGCCGAGCCCGACTCCGAGCTCCAGCCCCAGCGTCAGCTCACCTGCACCCAGGGCGAGTTCCCCGGCGCCGACGAAAACCAGTCAGGTGCCGACCATCCGGGTGCCCGAGGTCGCCACCGTGCCCCGCGAAAAGGCGGAGAGCATTCTAAAACAGGCGGGCTTCACCAACATCGTGTTCGAGGAGCTGCCGGAGTCGGCCGACAGGTACCTCGCCGTGCGCACCCAGCCCGCGGCCGGGCAGCGCGCGGCTCGCGACGCACGCATCGTGGTCTACTTCCCCAATTCCACCAACAAGGCGGTCATGCCCGACCTCGTGGGGAAGGAGGAGACCGCAGCGCGAACCATTCTGGCGAGCGTGGGACTCAAGAGCCAGATACGGTACGACTGTCCAAACACGCCGCCATACGCGGTTGGCACCGTCTGGTCGCAGCAGCACCCCCAATACGCGCTTCTCCAGTCGGCAACCACCGTGCAGGTCTGCGTCGTGCCGAACACCTGACGGGCCGGGCTATGTGTCGTAGGCGGCGTTGGCGGCCGCGAAGTCGGCGCCACCCGCACCGGCCGAACCGTTGTCAACACTGGTGAACGTGCTTGTGGAGGCGGACTCGGCGGCCGTGCCCGCGTCGCTTGCGGACACGCCGACCTCATGGGAACCGGCGCTGTCGGCGACGAAGACATCGACGTGCTGACCGCCGGCGGTGTCGATGGCCAGATTGCCCGCGCCGCCTTCGTCGACGTGAGCCGTGAACACGTCCTCGGTGCCGGAGGCGTCGGTGGTCACGACCATGACATCAACCCCGCCGTCGGGGTTGTCGCTGACGAACACGTCCGCTGTGCCCGCGCTGGTAGTGGTCGTGATCTCCTCGGCCGACCCGACCTCGCTGCTCGACGCGACGAAGGCGTCGACGCCATGACTGTCCGCGATCACGGCGGCGTCGATATGGTCGCCGATCGCGAAGACGTCTACAGCGCTTGCGCTGTCGGTGCCGAGTCCGCCCACCGAGTCGCCGGACGGAGGCCGATCGACATGGATGTCCCGATCCTCATCGCGATCGTCATCCCGATGCGGTGGTACCTGTACCTGCGCCTGACCCTGCGCTTGTTGCTGGCCTTGCGTTTGCTGCTGGCCCTGAGATTGGGATGCCTGGCCGCTCGCGTTGGCGGTTCCGCCATCACCCCGCCCGGTGGCGTTTGCCGCGCTGTTGCCTCCGGCGCCGCCGTCACCGCCCTGTCCCGTCGCCTGGGCATTACCGCCGCCCCCGCCGTGACTGGTCGAGTTGCCACCGTGGCTCGAAGAGGGGCCGCCGTGGCTGGTCGAGTTGCCTCCATCCCCGCCATGGCTGGTCGAGTTGCCGCCCGCGCCGCCGTGACTGGTAGAACTGCCACCCCCGCCGCCCTGGCCACCGGCCCCGCCCTGGCCCGTGCCGCCTTGCCCGCCTTC
>NZ_QJUG01000455.1 GCF_003426775.1 Allorhizocola rhizosphaerae
GCGGTCAGCTCGTCGGCGAGCTCGCGCGCGCCGGGGGTGACCGGGCCGCGGCGGCTGGCGAGCAGCAGATGCCGCACCCCGTGCCGGTGCACCAGGTGCCGGGCGAGGATCGCGCCGAGCCCGCCCGTGCCACCGGTGACAAGCACGGTTCCGCCGGTGCGCAGCGGTGCGCCGTCGTCGGTGATCGCGCGCACGCGGGCCAGCCGGGGCGCGCGTATCTGTCCGGATTGGACGGCCACCTGCGGTTCATCCATGGCGATCGCCGTGGGGAGCAGGTGCAGCGCGTCGTCGGCGCCGTCGATGTCCACCAACACGATCCGGTCCGGGTTCTCCGCTTGGGCGGATCTCAGCAGCGCGGTCGCCGCGGCCAGCGCCAGATTGCCGCCGCCGATCTCCTCGGCGAGCAGGCCGCGGGTGACCACGACCAGCCGTGACTGCGCGAACCGCGCGTCGGCGAGCCAATCCTGAGCCAGCTGCAGCGCCGCCCGGGTGACGGAGTGGACCTCGGCGATCGCATCGGTGTAGGCGGCACCGGCCGGTTCGACCAGGCGGGTGAGCACGATATCCGGCACGCCATCGGCGGGTTCGGCGAGCAGCTCGCCGAGCGTGACGCCATGCCGGGTTATCCCCAGCGCTGCACCGAGACCCAGGTCGTCATGGCCGAGCACGGCCCAGCCGGTGGGGTCGCTCGCGGTACCAGCTGAGACGGTATCCCATTCAACAGCGAACAGGGATTCGCGATGGGGCGCGCGGCTCGCAGGGAGGGCGTCGGCCGCAACCGTCCGCCACTGCAGCGACCGAACCGAAGCGACCGGTGCACCGGCCCCGTCGGCGATCAGCATGGCGACCGTGTCGGCACCGGTGGCGGTGAACCGCACCCGCAGCTCGGTCGCGCCGATCGCGTGTACCGATACGCCGTTCCAGGCGAACGGGAGTGCCGGTTCGGCCGCGTCTTCCAGCGCCCTGAGCATGAACGCGTGCAGCGTCGCGTCGAGCAGCGCGGGGTGAACCCGGAACCCGTTGGGGTCCAAGGGCTCCGGCAGTGCGATCTCGGCGTAGACGTCGCCGCCGGCGCGCCAGGCTCGGCGTAGTCCCTGGAACGCGGGACCGTAGCCGTATCCCTGCTCGGCCAGGCTGGCGTAGGCATCGTCGACGGGTATCTCGGCCGCATCGGCGGGCGGCCAGGCGGCCAGCCCATCCGTGGCCGCCCCGGGTGCGGCGGGTGCGACGAAGCCGGTGGCGTGACGGGTCCATTCCTCCTCGTCGCGAGCACGCGCGTAAACGCTGACCGGTCTGCGCCCATCGCCATCGGCCTCACCCACGGCCACCTGAAGGTTTATCGGCTCGCCGGGCGGGAGCACCAACGGCGCGGCCAGGGTGAGTTCGTCGAGATCGCCGCAGCCGACCTGGTCTCCGGCCCGGATGGCCAGCTCGACGAAGGCGGTGCCCGGGAACAGCACCGTGTCCATGACTTTGTGGTCGGCCAGCCAGGGCTGGGCGTGCATGGAGATCCGTCCGGTGAGCAGCGCGCCGTCGCCGCCGGCCAACGGCACCGCCACAGCCAGCAGCGGGTGCTCGGCGTCGTCGAGGCCGGTAGTAGCTAGATCCGCGCCCGGAACCGCGGTCATCCAGTACCGCTTCCGCTGGAACGCATACGTTGGGAGCTCCACTTCGGACGCCGCGTTGGCGAGCCGGGGCCAGGTCGCGAACGCACCTCTGGTGTAGAGGCGGGCGAGTGCAGTAAGCAGTTCGCGAGGCTCTTCGCGGTCGCGGCGCAAAGCAGCCACCGCCGCCACGTTGTCGGGCAGGAACTCTGCGGCCATCCCAGTCAGCACCGCATCCGGCCCGACCTCCAACAACGTGGACACACCCCGATCCACCAAAGTGGACACCGCATCAGCGAACATCACCGGCCGACGCACATGCTCCACCCAATACTCCGGATCGGTCACCTCCCC
>NZ_QJUG01000456.1 GCF_003426775.1 Allorhizocola rhizosphaerae
GCTGGACACAGGTCGCTTCTTCGATGCCACAACATCCAGTGTGGCTTCACGCAGCGTCGTGGTGGTGGTCATCACGGCACCTTTCCCGCCGAGTCCTCACTCAGCGTGTCGGTGCCGGAAACACCGTTCGTTACACAGTCTCGAGACGGCACACTAGTACTTCATCGCGTAAATAACAGTGATGTAGTTAGATGCTGGCATGCGGTTGCCGGTGTTGGTGGTGAGTGATGCTGATCGTGTGGTGTTGGAGTCGACGGCCCGGTCGCGTACCGCCGCGGCGCGGGATGTTCAGCGGGCGCGGATTGTGTTGCTGGCTGCGCAGGGCTTGTCGAACCGGGCGATCGGGGTTGCGGTGGGATTGCACTACAACCAGGTAGCGGTGTGGCGCGACCGTTACGAACACGAGGGATTGGCCGGTTTGGTGGACACCGAGCGTCCAGGACGCCCGGCGGTGTATGACGCCGACGATGTGATCCTGTTGGTGAAGACCGCGACCGAGACCCCGCCCGCTCCAGCCACTCGGTGGACGATGGATGCGTTGGCCCGGCGGCTAAACGAACACGGGGTGGCGATCTCGACGTCGCAGGTGTGGCGGATCTGCCAGGATCTGGACTTGAAGCCGTGGCGGGTCAGGATGTGGATGACCAGCCACGACCCCGACTTCTGGGTCAACGCTGCCGACGTGTGCGGCCTGTACATCGACCCACCCGTCAACGCGGTGGTGTGGTCGGTGGATGAGAAGACCGGTGTACAGGCCAAGTCACGGGTGAACCCGACCAAGCCGGCGCAGCCGCGCACCCTGTACCGCCGAGGGCGGGGTAACCGGCGTGAGTTCGAATACCGCCGGTACGGCACCGCAGTGCTGTACGCCGGTTTGGACGTCCATGACGGTCAGGTGACCGGCTGGGTCACCGACTCCCCCCGGGCTGAAGCTTCATCGCCTTCCTGACCGATCTGGTCGAAGCCACCCCGCCCGGGCTGGACCTGCATTGCATCGTGGACAACCTGTCCGCCCACGGCACCGCCGCCGTCACCGAATTCCTCGACCGACACCGAAATGTGTTCCTGCACCGCACGCCCACCCACGCATCGTGGCTGAACCAAGTCGAGCTCTTCTTCTCGATCCTGCAGCGACGTCTGCTGTGCTACGGCGAGTACGAGTCCGTCGACGACCTCGCCACCAAAGTCATCACGTTCATCAATGACTTCAACGAACGTGCCAAGCCGTTCCGGTGGGCCTACGACGGGCGGCCACTCAAATCCGCCTAACCGACGTCACAGAAACTTACGCAAACGATGTACTAGTACCAGTGCATGACTGCCGAAGCTTGGACGAACCCATTCAACACCCGGGCCGGCTCAACTCCCATTAGCTTCTGAGGATCTGCTGGTTGAGCATCTGCAGTTCTTGGCTCGGCTCGATACCGAGGTCTCTCACCATCGGATTTCGGAACTTGCGGTACTCGGCGAGTGCGTCGACCCTGCGGGCGCTGCGAAACAGACCCAGTATCAGCCGATACTGCAATCCTTCGGTGTAGGGGTATTCGGTTGCTGCCGTCTTGAGCACCTCAATGGTTTGCACATGCCGTCCGAGCCGAAACTCGATGTCCGCGAACTGCTCGACCACCTCGATGCGGAGCTCTTCCAGTCGCCGGCCATACTGTGCGACGAAGTCACAGTTGACCACATCGGCGAACGGTGCCCCTCGCCAGAGGGCCAGCGCGGCGCGGAAAAGCACGCTCGCATGAGGCAAGTCGTTGATGTCCGCCGCGTCGGCCGCTCGTCTTGCTAGTGTGCCGTCTCAGTTTTGGGGAGACAGTTGATTTAGGGTGACACGTCCGCGGCGGACTTTGGCCAGGATGTCTTCGGCGGTGGCGGTCCAAATCAAGGGTTTCGGGTCGTTGTTGTAGGCGGTCAGGTACGCCTCGA
>NZ_QJUG01000457.1 GCF_003426775.1 Allorhizocola rhizosphaerae
GTCTCGCCTCGGCCTCCCGCCCGCCGCTGCGGCCGCGAGGCCGCTTGGCCTCCGCTAGCGTCTGCCCGGCCATCGCCCGTGCCCTCGATCACGGCGACCACCCCGTGCCCGCCGACACCGGTCGACACGGCCACTCCCGCCGCCCGCAGGCGCTCGGCGACCAGCGCGGCGGTCCGGCTCTCCGCGCCGGCCAGCTCGGGCCACCGGTGGATGTCATGCCGCAGTGCCACCAGATCGGTGTCGAACTCCGCCGCGATGTCGTCAATGCGCGCATGGTCCAGCCCCGCTGTCATGTGCGAAACGATAGGACACGGTGTCTTGCGGTAGCCTGCGCGACATGGGGCTGAGCCGCCGGTTACCGGATCCGTTGCAGGTGCGCCTGCTGCGCCTGCTGCGCGACGAGGGTCCGTTGTCGCGGGCCGAGCTGGGTGACCGCCTGGAAACGGCGCGCACCCGGCTGCTGGCGGAGATCGACCGGCTGGCCGCCGTCGAGCTGCTCGTGGAGGCGGGTCCGGCGGTGTCGCGGGGTGGCCGACGGTCCACTTTGGTCGAGCTGAACCCGCGCCTGCGTTTCGCGGGGGTCGACTTGGGCGCGACGTCGATCGACGTGGAGATCGTGGACGCCCGCATGGAGCCGGTGGCCGCGTTCAGTGAGCCGGCCGATATCCGCACCGGGCCCAGGCCGATCCTGCAGCGCGTCAACGAGCTCCTCCAGAAGGGCGGCGGGCGGCTCGACGCCATCGGCATAGGCGTGCCCGGCCCGGTGAGCTTCCGTGATGGCGTGCCCGTGTCGCCGCCGATCATGCCGGGCTGGGACCGCTTTCCCGTGCGTGAACTACTGTCCCGCGAACACGGTTGCCCGGCCGTGGTCGACAACGACGTGAACATCATGGCGATTGGCGAGCGCCACGGTGGTGTGGCCCATTCGGTGGACGATTTCCTGTTCGTCAAAATCGGCACCGGGGTCGGCTGTGGGATCCATCTGGGTGGCCGGGTTTACCGCGGTAGTGACGGGTGTGCCGGGGATATCGGGCATATCCAGGTGGACCCGAGCGGTCCGGTGTGCTCGTGCGGCAACATCGGCTGTCTGGAGGCCGTGTTCGGCGGGGCGGCGCTTGCCGCCCAAGCCCTTGAGGCCGCACAGTCGGGAGCCTCGCCCGCACTCGCCGAGCAACTGACGGCCGCCGGCACGCTCACCGCACACGATGTCGCCGTGCGCGCGGCGGAAGGAGACGTGGCCAGCATCCAACTGATCCGTGAGGGTGGCCGTCGGCTCGGCAGTGTGCTCGCGAGCCTCGTGTCCTTCGCCAACCCGTCGATGATCGTGATCGGCGGTGGCCTGGCCCAGCTGGGCCACATCTTGCTGGCCGAGATCCGCAGTGTCGTCTATAGACGGTCGCTCCCACTGGCCACCGGCAACCTACCGATCGTGCTGTCCGAGCTCGACTCCCGCGCGGGTGTCGCCGGCGCGGCGGTCCTGGCCAGCGAGCTCACGTTCGAACAGGTGCTTTAGGCGGTTCCCTGCAAGGCCAGGCACGGGTGGGCATGCGGTGGCGGGTCGTCCGGACGGACCGCTGGAGTCAGTCCGGACGACCCGAAGACGGCCGCGATGCCGCAGGGAGCGTCACAGCAGGAAGGTCAGTGTGGCGATGCCGGTCTGCCGGGTCAGTCCGGGCGGGCTCAGGCACTGGGTGATGCTGAGCGCAGGCAGGATGACTTCCCGGACGGCGGTCTTCCCCTGGAAGACCCCGGCCGTGATCGGCCCGGTGGACGTCACGTTCGTGGTGCCGTTCGCCAAACGGACGACGGTGGTGACGGTGTACGTGACGGTGCTGGTCTTTCCGGTGTTCCAGCGGTACGTGAAGACGTCGGTGGGCAAGCCGGCAGCGACCAGGCAGCTGGCCG
>NZ_QJUG01000458.1 GCF_003426775.1 Allorhizocola rhizosphaerae
CTGCGGCACGGGCCGGCCGCAGTGCGCGCACGGCCGGGTGGCCTCCTCGGCGCCGGCCGGGATCGGTGTGGACTGCTCCATGGCTCGCCATTATCGCCCGGTCACCTGCGCATCCTTCGGCCGCCCAGGCCGGTTATGCCGGACGTGAGGATAAACGCCCTGGCAATGATGGGTGCGCTGCTGCTGAGCGGGTTGGTCATCGTACCCGCCGGTGCCGCCGCCCAGCCCGGCTACGAAAACGGCTACACCAACAGCAAGACTCCGACGCTGTCGCGCACGCCCACGGCGCCGTCCGCGAGCCTCCCCGCAGGCACCAAGTCGCCTTCCCGGCCACCGTTGGGTAGGCCGCCGCAAACCAGCCCGGCAGCGACCAGCTCGGCGGCGGTAACCCGGTCGCAGACGGATCAACTGCCGGTCACCGGCAGCGGCCTGGCCGTGACCGGAGTCATGGTCGCCGGTACCGGCATCGGGTTCCTGGCCGCGTGGTGGCTGTGGCAGGCTCGGGTCCATGGCCGCACCCGAGTACGGCGATCCCCGCCCGGGGACCGCTGACCAACCGAAGGTCGCGCCGAAGTGATCGTCCTGGCCCACCTGAGCGATCCCCACCTCGACGGCGGCAAACGCGCCGCGGCCCGCACCGCGCAGGTGATGCACTACCTCAACGGGCTGCCCGGCGACGTGGACGCCATCGTGGTCACCGGCGACCTGACCGACAACGGCCTGCCCGCCGAGCGGGAGCAGGCCACGGCGCTGCTGGCCTCGCCCCGGTTCCCGGTCATCACCTGCCCGGGCAACCACGACGGCTACACCCCCTACGGCTGGCCGGCCAACCAGGTGCACGACCTGGGCCGGTTCGCGGTCGTGGCGTGCGACTCGGTCATCCTCGGCCGCGCCGACGGCCACCTGGGCGACGCCACCCTCGACTGGCTGCGGTCCAGTCTGGACGGTCTGCGCGGCCGGCCGGTGTTCGTCGCCTTCCACCACCCGCCGGTGAAACTGCACCACCCGATGATCGACGAGATCCGGCTGTCGGCCGCCGAACGAGTCGCCGCCGTGCTCGCCGACCACCCCGACGTGGTGGCTGTGCTGTGCGGGCACGCCCACACCCCGGCGGCCACCACCTTCGCCGGCCGGCCGCTGCTGGTCGCCCCGGGCGTGAAATCCACCCTGCTGCTGCCGTGGGAGCTGCCCGCCGGCGAGATGAACTGGCGCAGCACGCTGGACCTCGGGCAGCCACCGGCGGTCGCGTTCCACATCCTCGACGACGACGGGCGCCTGACCACCCACTTCCGGCTGGTCACCGACTAGAACCACATGGGCAGCACCCCGGCGTCCAGCGGGGCCAGCACCGCCCACAGCGGCGTGCCCCGGACGGAGTCGGCCGACGTGGCCAGCGACGTGTGGCCGGTGGCCACCAGCCAGATCAACGCGGCGGTGAACACCGCCGGCCCACCGCGGGGCAGGATCAGTCTTCTCCTCGCAGTGGCATCCCCGCGGTCGTGTAGATGTCGTCGATGAGCCGCATCGTGGCCACCGAGTCGGCAGGCGGGGTCAGGTTGGCCGCCGCATCACCGGCCACCGCCCGCGCGAACGCCCGCAGCTGATGCACATAGGTCGGGGTGGCGTCGAACCGCTCCCGGCCACGGCGGCCCTGCACGGTCAGGGTGAACCGCGACGGCAGCTGCGGCACGGCGAAATTGTTGACCACGAGCCTGCCCTTGGTGCCGGTCACCTCGGCCCGGATGCGCAGCAGCGTCGCCGACCACATCGAGGCGTGTATCCGGCCCGTGCCGCCGCCGGGCAGGGTGAACTCGGCGGTCATGGCCCGGTCCACCCGCGGGTCGCGGCCCAGGCGCAGCGCCGCCGCGCCGGTGACGGCCGGCTCGCCGCCCGGGGTCAGCAG
>NZ_QJUG01000459.1 GCF_003426775.1 Allorhizocola rhizosphaerae
CTACCGCATCCGCAACAGAGACCTCGGTCGGCAGGTACCGCCAGCCGACCACCACGACCATCGTTAACCATAACAACTAACCATCAAGCAGGGGGTCAGCTTTCGAGCGCCGAGAAAGGGTCAGCATTCGGGCGACGTTGACAGCTTGCGGCTCTTGGTCACGGCAATCCGCTCCTGTCGTGCCGCGCAGGTGCCGAGGTGCTTGCCCATGGCGCCCTTGGTGGTCTCATGGCGGCAGAAGGCGCATCGCCCTCGCGGCTGTCTGGCCATTGTGGACCCTTTCCCAAGGAATAGATGGCCTGTCGAGATTTCGCCCACACCTTAATGCCGCACCGGTTGGCAGCTCGCGTTGACGGGCGTTTCTTCGTGTCCGTTTCCATGCCCTTGGCACGACCCACGGTCGGGCGCGAAAGCGACCGCCCGCTGGAGTCTGCAAGGAGCAGAGGCCATCTTGCTGCTGCGCGCCGCATCACCAACGGCGACTTCGACCAGTACTGTCAGCCCCGCCCAACCGTGAATATCAGCGCGGCCACTCCAGCCGTGTCAAGACCAGTTTTGCCCCGGCCGCATGATCGTCAACGCGCCGCTCGCTAAGAAGAAGGCGCACCCTCACGCCAGACGCGGCGTCATGCCGCTAACCCACGCCGCCCGCCTCTCATGGTCGGTCATGAACTCAAGTTCATGACCGGCGAGGAAGGGGCCAGGTTTTCACCGGGTGATAAACGGGTTGGGAGCCAAGCACACTGTGCACCAGCACGATTTCGCGCACCGGCCACGCGGGTCCTTCGTAGTCGTGCAGAGCCCCCACGCCGACCCCGACAGCCTCGTGCGACAGGCGCCGGGCGAGGGTGAGGTGCGGCCGGAACCGCTTGTCGTCGGGCTGCACGCGATGGGCGCGCAGGCTGCGCCGCACCAGCCGGGTGAGCTTGGTGAGCCCGGCAATGTCTCCCGCGATGCCCGCCCACAGGATCGACCCGAACCGCCCACCACCCTGGATTGCCAACTCGCCCAATGGTTTCCCGCCCGCTTCACCGGCCATGCCCGCGTCAAGCGCGGCTATGGCCGGGCCCGCGTCTGGCTGGTCGCCGAGGAAGGCGAGCGTGATGTGCAGGCGTTCGGCGGCAGGCACTCGAATATCTATTGTGGACAGCGCGGCGGTCAGGTCAGCGATGGCATCCGCGGGCGGGAAGACCGCCACGAACAGCCGCATCATCCGTGCCCGCTGCGCCGAGCCGGCTTCGGCCTCGTCGGTCATGGGCGTCATCCGGGCCGACTGTGCCTGGCTCGCCTCGCCTTCGCTGACGGCGGCGTCATCTGCCTGCGGCACCATCCGCACCCCCTTGCGAACCACGCGCCGCCGGCCCACTCACTGCGGCCCCATCTGCCCGCCACCAGCCGCGCACTGCGAGAAGCCGTCCGCCACCGGCGGTTCGGTGTGGCTCGTCCGGACCCTGATCGCGATCATTTCGTGCTGAGCGTGAGGCCCGCGGCGATGAGGGCGCCCTCGACCCGCAGGCGCTCGATCTCCAGGTCCAAACCGGACACCTGGTCGAGGTGGTGCTCCACGCCGAGGCACAGGCACGCGGCCGCGAGGGCGTCGTCGTAGCGCTCGTCATCGCGCGGCAGATCGCGCAGCTTTGCCACGACCTGCTCGAACGGCACCAGTGCCGGGCCTGCCTGGGCCGGGACCGGCACGGGCAGCCAGGCCGGCGCGAGGCCCACGGCGTTGAGCCGATGCACCGCGAACTGGGCCACGGTGTCGCGCGCCGAGGACAGCGCCTCGGACGCCACCTTGGCCACGGCGACCCACGGCGGGCCGGCGGGCGGCGCGGGCGCGAGGGCGCGCTCCAGCCGGTCGAGCGTGCGCTGCTC
>NZ_QJUG01000046.1 GCF_003426775.1 Allorhizocola rhizosphaerae
GTTGGCCGGATCGGCTTCTGTGCGGCAGCAGATCACGGTGCCGGCCGGCACCTATACCCTGTCCACGTTGGCCAGGACCTCCGGTTCGGTCAGCAGTGGGCAGATCACGGTGACCGACTCCAGCGGCGCGGTCCGTACGCTCAACATCCCGGCATCATCCGGCTTTACCCGTCGCGAAGCCGCGGGTCTGCAGTTGGCCGCCGGGACCGCCACGGTCACCATTCGAGCCGGGTCCGGCAGCGGAAACCTGGCCGTCGACCAGCTCGGACTCGTTAAGACCTCCGGTGGGACGACACCGGGGACGCAGCGTTACGAGGCGGAGACCGCCCCGGCGACGTGTCAGGGCACGATCGATTCCAACCACGTGGGTTTTTCCGGTAGTGGGTTTTGCAACGGCACCAACGCTGCTGGCGCCTACGTGCAGTTCACCGCGAACGCGGCAGCAGCCGGCACGGCCACGATCGGGGTCCGGTTCGCCAACGGCGGCACCACCGCCCGGTCGGCCAACCTGATCGTCAACGGCACCACGCTCGCCAACGTTTCGTTCGAGCCCACCGGTGCCTGGACCACCTGGGTCACCAAAACCCTGACCGTGTCACTCAACGCAGGCAGTAACACCATCCGGCTGGACCCCACCATCGCCGACGGACTGCCCAATGTGGACTGCCTCGATGTGAGCACTCCGGCCAGCTGAACATCATCCCCAGACGGAGGCCTCTTGAAGGGCGTGGAGGGATTCTGACTGCACGCGCACGTAGCGGGCCGATACGGGCGAATTCCCTGTGAGCGCAACGTATCCGGCCCGCTTGTGCCGTGCGTATCTGTTCCACTGCGCGCCATCGGCGCTGACGCTCACCTCGAAGTCCTTCGAGGTGCTCAACCCGTGCAGGAACACGGT
The DNA here is from genome assembly GCF_003426775.1 of Allorhizocola rhizosphaerae. GTDB lineage: Bacteria > Actinomycetota > Actinomycetes > Mycobacteriales > Micromonosporaceae > Allorhizocola > Allorhizocola rhizosphaerae. Next base: position 899 of record NZ_QJUG01000046.1, read on the forward strand.
CGTCACCTGCCGCGCCGCGCCGAGATCGATGGTGATCCAAGTGTGGGAGCCGCACGTGCCGGGCGAAGCGGATGCGGACGCGCTCGGGCACACCTGCTGCGGCAGGCTGGCGCCCGCATAGCGCCCATCGGTGAAGCCGCACGGCTGGGGCGTGACCCCCGCGAGCGTGCACCCGCTCCCGCGCGACGGCGGCGCTCCCGCCTGCCCGCTCACGGCCACCGGCTGCGAGTGGTGGTCGGTCGTGAACCCGTCCCGCTCGACCCGGGCGATCGCCCGGAACTCGCCCTGCGCATCAGCGATCGCCCGCGCATCGAACGACCCGTTTGGCGCGCTCTCCTGCGCCCACACCAGCTCATCGGCCTCAGTCACCTCCAGCCGGTGTTTTGCCCCAGCCAAAGGCGGCCACGAGTATTCGACCCGCTGCGGTCCCGCCTGCACCCGCAAGCCGTCCGGCTGCCAGAACCGCGCCTCTGGCACCTTGACCTCCGCCTGCTCAATCGGAAACCGGGTCTGGATGCGCGGCCCGGAGTCGAGGCGCGCCGACAGGGCGAAGTGCGCCGGGTTGCCGAGGATGCTCTTGGCGTCCTTGCCCTTCATGGTGAAGCTGTATCGCCCCTCCTCGTCGGTCGTCGCGCGGCGTGCACCCTTGCAGAACGACACCTGCTGGGTCAGGCACAGCATGCCGATGCTCGTCACGGTGACGGTCAGCTCGAACAGGGCATCGATCCCGCTGGGCTCCTCGACCAGGACGACCGGCACGGCCGCCGCCGGCCCGCCGTCCGGCAGCCGCAGGACTCCCGACACGGTCACGTCGGCGTCGTTGGCGACATTGCTTGTGCCGCAGGCTATGAGGACCGCGAGGGCGCCGAACATGAGGGGGCGAAGGTTCATGGCTGTGATCTTAGGTGCGATAGACCACAGTCGCCGCCGGGCGCGAATCCAGCGGTTCATGGCAGACTCCTTTCGGTAAGGGATCGTTAAGGAGGCTCGTTTAGAGGCTCGTTTAGGAGGCGAGACGCTTGTGGGCAGGCAGATAGACACCATCGGCGTGGTCGGGCTCGGGACCATGGGGGCCGGAATTGTCGAGGTCTTCGCCCGCAACGGGCTCTCGGTGGTCGCGGTCGAGGTCAGCGAGAGCGCGCTGGAGAGGGGTCGGGCGACCCTGGCCGGCTCCACCGACCGGGCCGTGGCCAAGGGCAAGCTGTCCGAGCAGCAGCGCGACGCGCTGCTCGGTCGGGTGGACTTCCGGGTCGGGCTGGAGTCACTGGCCGAGGTCGACTTCGTGATCGAGGCGGTGCCCGAGCACCTGGATCTCAAGCAGCAGATTTTCGCCTCGCTGGACAGGATCTGCAAGCCTTCCGCCATTTTGGCCACCAACACCAGCTCGCTGAGCGTCACCGAGATCTCGGTCGCGACGCACCGGCCCAACCAGGTCATCGGCGTGCACTTCTTCAACCCCGCACCGGTCATGAAGCTGGTCGAGATCATTAAGACGGTCGTCACCGAGCCCGAGGTCGTGGCCGACGTGGAGGCGCTGTGCGCGCGGCTCGGCAAGACCGACGTGACGATCAACGACCGGGCCGGGTTCATCGCCAACGCGCTGCTGTTCGGGTACCTCAATCATGCGGTTTCAATGTTTGAAAATCGCTACGCGACCCGCGAGGACATCGACGCGGCCATGAAGCTCGGCTGCGGCCTGCCCATGGGGCCGCTCGCGCTGATGGACCTGATCGGGCTGGACACGGCCTACGAGATCCTTGACACCATGTATCGCCGCGGTGGCCGCGACCGCCGGCACGCCCCGGCGCCGCTGCTCAAGCAGATGGTCACGGCCGGGTTGCTCGGGCGCAAGTCGGGGCGCGGCTTCTACACGTACGAGAAGGCGGGCTCGCCGGTCGTCGTGGGCACGTCATGGGAAAAGGACGCATCCGTAGCGGGTCGTCCGATCGCGACAGTGGGCGTGGTCGGGTCGGGCACCATGGCCACGGGCATCATCGAGGTTTTCGCCAGGGCCGGGTTCGAGGTGCTCAGCGTGACGCGCGGGGCGGAGAAGTCGGTCAAGGTGAGCGAGTCGGTCAAGACCTCGCTCAACAAGGGTGTCGTGCGCGGCAAGCTGTCCGAGGCCGAGCGCGACGCGGCCATCGGGCGCATCACGTGGTCGACCAATCTCGACCATCTGTCCGATGTGGACCTGGTGGTGGAGGCCGTGGTCGAGGAGCTCTCGGTCAAGAAGGCGCTGTTCGCGTCGCTCGACGAGATCTGCAAACCAGGCGTCGTGCTGGCCACCACCACGTCGAGCCTGCCCGTCATCGAGTGCGCCATGGCCACCCAGCGCCCGGCCGACGTCATCGGCCTGCACTTCTTCAACCCCGCGCCGGTCATGGCGTTGGTCGAGGTGGTCAAGACCATCCGCACGAGCCCGGCCACGGTCGCCACCGCCAACGAGGTCATCGCGCGGCTCGGCAAGACGGCGGTGGGATGTGCCGATCGCGCGGGCTTCATCGTCAACGCGCTGCTTTTTCCGTACCTCAATGATGCGGTAAAAATGCTTGAGGCCAGCTATGCGACGGCCGACGACATCGACGCGGCGATGAAACTCGGATGTGGGTACCCGATGGGCCCCTTCGAGCTGCTCGACGTCGTGGGGCTGGACGTGGCCCTGGCCATCCAGCGCGAGCTGTATCTTGAGCTCCGCGAGCCGGGCTTCTCCCCGGCCCCGCTGCTGGAACACCTCGTGACCGCGGGCTACCTGGGCCGCAAGACCGGCCGCGGCTTCCGCGATCACACCCATCGGTAGTCTGCAGGCGTGGAGCGCAAAACTCATGCCTGGCGGAACGAGGAGCGTGAGTACGAGAGGCACGTGGCCCGCCGCGGTCGACGGCACGCCTTCACGACGCTCGTGCCCGCTCGAACGGCACTGATAGTGATCGACATGGTGCCGTTTCACAACGCGACCCTCCACACGATCTACCGCACCTTCGGTGATGTCCGGGCGACGGACGAGGTGATCAGTCTCGGTAGTCTCCAACTGTGAGCCCGCGCAAGAACAGGCGGCGCGACGAACCGGCGCGGGAGCGGGCCGGGTCGACCCGGCACGAATATGTCGAGGGCGATTTCCGGGTGCGCCACCTCACCGGGGAGACGAGCACCAAGACATACCGGTGCCCCGGCTGCGATCAGGAGATCCGGCCCGGCGTGCCGCACGTCGTCGCCTGGCCGCTGGAGGGCTGGGAGGAACAGGGGGAGCGGCGGCACTGGCACGCCTCCTGTTGGAAGGCACGCCACCACCGCCGCCCTAACCGCTGAGACTCAAGGCCTTTCAGCGTTTGCGGAAAACGTGGATGTGGTCGTAGTGGCACAGTCGGATCTGGGCGGCGTTGCTCGCCGGTGGGCGGCCGACGTTGGCGTCGAAGCGGCAACCCTCTGGCCGCCGCTGCCCCTGTTGTCGCCGGGATGGTTGCCCGGCCACGGCGCCGCCGAACAGGAGCACGCCCATGGCTGTGGCGGCGATGGCGAGTTTCATCATGGCCGAGACTTCAGCTGCACGAGTTCGGCGTCACAAGCGGTCGGCGAGCACGGGACAGGCCCGTACGTGCAGACTGGTACCCGTGACGATGATCCGTGGGAATTCGATCCTGCCCGCCGACCGCGAGGACATCGAGCTGCACACGGCCGACGGTGAGACGCTCGTCGGCGAGCTGGCGGTGCCGCCGGGGCGCAAGCCGACGGGCACGCTCATCTGCCTGCACCCGCTGCCCACCCACGGCGGCATGATGGACAGCCACGTCTTCCGGAAGGCGGCCTGGCGACTGCCCGCCCTGGCCGACCTCGCCGTCTTGCGGTTCAATACCCGAGGGACAAGTTCCTTACGTGGTACCTCTTCCGGCACGTTCGACGCGGGCGAGTCCGAACGGTTCGACGTCCACGCGGCCATCGAGTTCGCGGAGTTCCACGATCTGCCCAACCGGTGGCTGATCGGTTGGTCGTTCGGCACGGACCTCGCGCTGCGCTACGGCGCCGACCCGTCCATCGCGGGTGTGATCCTGCTGTCGCCGCCGCTGCGCACGACCAGCGACGCGGAGCTCGCCGTGTGGGCGGACTTCGGCGTGCCGGTGGTCGCGCTCGTCCCCGAGTTCGACGACTACCTGCGCCCCGATGAGGCGCGCCAACGCTTTGCGGCCATCCCGCATGCCGAGGTGATCGGCATCCCGGGGGCGAAGCACCTTTGGGTGGGCGATGCCGAGACCGCGCTCAACGAGATCGTGAAGCGGGTCGCGCCCGACGTGCCCACGCCTCTGCCGACCACCTGGGACGGGCCCATGACCTTCGGCGATGCAAGCGCCTACCGGGATCGCACGGTGGCCGCATTCGAGTCAGAATCTGTACACCCAGCGGCTGGAGAATGATCCTCACGTCGGTGTTAATCTTCGCGGCGACCCCGGAGAATCTTGGGGCTTAAGAAGGGAGACGCCCTTATGCTGGGACTCGAAGCCAAGCTCATGAAGGAGTGGGAAGGCAAGAGCGCGCAGGAGATCGCCGCCGCCCCCGTGACCGCCATCGCGGGAGTGACCGAGGGCGACGCCGAGCTGCTGCTCAAGGCTTTCAACATCAAGACCGTGCGCGACCTGGGCACCAACAAGTACTTCCGCTGGGCCCAGTCCATCACCAACCTAGCCGACTGACCCCGCTCCCTTCCCGTCGATCATGAAAATGAAGCCATGTTCGGCGGTGTGTCGCGTCCGAAAATTCATGATCAATCTCGCGGTGGGCGGCGGTGTCCGAGGCGAGGTACCTTCGGCGGTTGATCATGAAATTGACGCAACGACACGCCGTCGAGCATGGACATAAGTTCATGCTCGACGGGGAGGGGGTGCGCGCGGGGCGAGGTTTGGCGTAGTCGCGCGTGACGAGTTCTTTACTTGAGCTGGTATCGCCGATTGAGGCACGACACCATTCGTGCATGCCTATGCGTGATGTTCTTGGTCAGCCGCTCAGCCGCCGCGGGATGCTACTGGCGACGGGACTGGTGACCGCCGGCGCGGTCGCGGGTCTGCCATCGCGGGCGCTGGCCGCCGCGGCTGGGGTGGGCGGCGTCGGCCCGGTCGGGCTGGTGTCCAAGTCGGCCGATCTGCTGGACGCCTTCGTCGTGGGAAACGACGGTTTCGTGTACACCGCCTCATGGAAGCCCGGAGACCCGGCGTTCAGCTCGTTCAGCCGCATCGGCAATCTGCGAGTGGCGCCGTGTTCACCCGTCACACCCGTGTCGCGCCGCGACGGTGAACTGGATATCTTCGTCGCCGGCTTGGACGGGAGGGTGTACTGGTCGCGGCTGCGCCACGCCGCGTTGGGCGGCACGTTCTGGGACCAGTGGCGCACGGTGTCCAATTTGGTGACTACGCCGCATGCGACGATCACCGCCGTCTCCCGCTCACTGGACAAAGTGGACGTGTTCGCGGTGGGAATCGACGGCTTCGTCTACACGGCGGCATGGCAACCCAGCGATGGATCCGACGGCTTCCGCGGTTGGTGGCGGGTCGGCGATGCCCAGACAACGCCGGGTTCACAGGTGTCGGTGGTGTCCCGATCAGCCGACAAGATGGACGTCTTCATGGTCGGGCTGGACGGCAAGGTGCTGACCGCCGCGTGGCAGCCAGGTTGGACGGAGTTTCACGGCTGGTGGCAGGTCGCGGGCGGCATTTCGGCAACGGGCGCGCCGGTCGGGGCCGTCTGCCGCACGGCCGACCGGCTGGACGTGTTCGCAATCGGTACCGACGGAAAGGTTTATACCGCAGCATGGCAGGCAGGTTGGGCGAGTTGGCAGGGTTGGTCTCCGGTCGGCGACCTGGCCGTCCCCAAGCGAGCCTGCGTGACCGCGGTTTCCCGTTCGGAGAACAAGATAGACGTCTTCACCACCGGAACCGACGGCAGGATCTGGACCGCCGCATGGCAGCCGGGATGGGCTTCATACCACGGCTGGTGGTCTGTCGCGAGTGGAGGGACGCAACCGGGCACGGCGATCGGCGCGGTCTCCCGCTCTCAGGACAAGCTTGACGTGCTTGTCGCCGGCCACGACGCCAAGGTTTACGCGGCGGCATGGCAGCCCGGCTGGTCGGAATTCCACGGTTGGTGGGCCGTCGGTCACCATCTCACCACCGGGATGACCGACCCCGGCGTGGGCTCGTGGACCAAGACCGGCGTCGCCTTCTCCTCGGAGAACACCGCCTGGAGCGAGGAGGCACAGGGCATGGCCACAGGCGGGGTGGCGTGGTACCTCGTCTCCAATGGCGAGAAGACCCTGCGCAAGCGGCTGAACGGCAGCTGGGTGGGATCGGTGAGCATCCCGTGGGGTGTGGCCGGAGGGCATGTCGGCGCGCCCGGTGTCTACGACGGCTGGGTGTATGTCCCAGTCCAAGGGCCGCACGGGGTGTGGAAGATCCGCACCGACCTGACCTCGCCGCAGTGGTTCCCGATAAACAACAACGGGCAGGACATGCTCCCGTGGTGCGCCGTGAATCCGCTCAACGGACGGCTTTACACCTCGCTGTATCCGACACCGACCTCGCTGATGGCCTTCGACCGGCTGACCCTGCAGCGCCGCCCGGAGGACGACATCGCGCTCAAGCCAGGACCACTGCATCTGGACAAGGTCCAGGGTGCGGTGTTCACTCCCAACGGCCGGGTGATCCTCGTGCGCTGGAGCTTCAACGCGGTGTTCTGCTTCTCGGCGTTGACCGGGCATTGCTTTGGTGCCAAGGAAATCTCGGGGATGAGCGAGTTCGAGTCGGTGGCCGTCCGCGACTGGACATACGGCAACGGCGCCAAGGCCAGCGTGCACATCCTGGAGTTGGACAACGACTGGCCCTCAGGAGACGACTGCTACCTCCACGGGTTCAGCGTCCCCCAACCCGGTCTCCTCTAACCGCCCCTTCGGGTCTCCGCTTCCGGTCTTCCTTCTTCCGGTCGATCATGAACTTACGTCCATTCTCGACGGGAGGAGGGAGGCGGGGAGGTGGGTTAGTGGTTCGCCCGCCGATGCGGGACCCTGACCGCGTCGAAAACCGCCCGGCATATGAGGCACAAGCGTTCCGTAAGGGGGCGGCTTTCGTATCAGTGGGGGCGGCAGACCATGAAGGCGAAGTCGTGTTCGAGGCCGTTGGCTAGGGCTTTGTCTTCGTGGGCGAAGCACATGTCGAGTAGCTCTTGCGTCTCGTCGTCGTCGCCGAGGAAGTTGTGTGAGATGCCTGAGAAGGCGATGTGCAGGACCGAGCCGCCGTAGGGGAGTACCTCGACGACCTCGAAGTTGTCCTCGATGGCGGGCAGCAGCCGGTCGGAGTCCACGGCCTCGGATGGGTCGTCGATGATCATCGATAGCTTGCTGGGCCGGATGACGCGCTCCTTGATGCGCCCGTCGGACATCCGCTTGCGCGACTCGGGCAGCCGGGCCAGCAGTTCGTTGGCCGCCGCGATCTGCTGCCGGGTCCACTGGAAGCGGGTCGGGCCGATGAACTCGTCGACCATCAGGAACCCGCCCGGCGCGATGAGCTTGGCGACCCACTGCATGGTGTCATCGAGGTTTTGGAAGTGGTGCAGGGACTGCAATCCGAGCACCACATCGTAGGTCTGCTTGGCCTTGATGAGGTCGTGCGCGTCGGCCACCTCGAAGCGCAGATTGCCCTCCAGGCCGTGCTCCTTGGCGCCGCGGTTGGCCGCGTCGATGCGCTCCGGGGCGATGTCGATGCCCAAAATCTCCCCGAAGACCTCCTGCTTCGCCCAATTTATTTCATTTCCGCCGGTACCGCAGCCGAGGGAGAGAGCCGTCAAGTTCGCGCGGTCGGCCAGGTGGGTGCGTGCCGCGTACATCGGGAAGCTCACCTCGGGATCGCCGCTGGCGAACGTGTTCCACCGGCGCTGCACGGCCTTGATGGCCCACCACTCCTGCGTGCCGGCGTCGATGTTGGCCCAGTGCGCGGTGACCCGTGCCTTGCCCCGGATGCGCAGCTTGGCCAGCACCTTGTCGACCTGGCCGCGCTCCAGTTTGCGGGCGACACGCGTCAGGTCGTGGCGGTTGACGTAATTGGCGAACATGCGGTGCCTTCCGGGTCAGCGTAGTTCTGGTTTGGACGGACGAAGCAGGGCTTTGGTGGCGCTGCGGCTGCGCGGGTGACCGAGCACCGCGCGTGTGGACTCCCGCATGAAGACGAGCGACCAGTAGACGGCGGTCGCCAAGCGGGAGTGGCGCTTGCGGTACAGCCGGATCTTGTTGACCGTGAGCAGGCTCCACAGTGCCGGTGAGACGCGCGACCGGCCCCCGTTGGCACCCGCCGACTGCCCTCCTAAGTGGACGGCTTCGGCCCGCGCCACGAGCACCGTGCGGAAGCCGCGATCCCGTGCGCGCAGGGCGAAGTCGGTCTCCTCGGCGTACAGGAAGAACGACTCGTCCCACGGGCCCGTGGCCGCGAGGCATTGCGCCGACATGAGCATCACCGCCCCGGTCGCCCAGTCGACCGTCGTGTCCGTGCGGTAGGCCGCCTCGTCGAGCACGGTTTCGCCCAGCGCCGGGTGGCGTCCCGCCCGCTGTCCGAGCACCGCCTCGCCCAGCGCCCGCGACAGCGTCGGTTCGCGCCGCAGCGAATGGGTCAGCCGACCGTCTTCATCGGACATGCGGGGCACCGCGATGCCCACACCTGCACCCAGAGCGCGATAAAGCGCCAGCGCAGACCCCGGCCGCAGCCGGATGTCGGGGTTGAGGATCATCGCCGCGTCGTAATCCTTGGCCTTGGCCAGACCCGCGTTGAACGCGGCCGCGTATCCGGCGTTGTATCCGACCTCGACCACTTTGGACGAAGGCATCAGCTCCTGCACGACCTCAAGCGTGTCATCGCCGGAGTTGTTGTCGGCGATGATGAGCTCCCAGTCGCACCCGCGCAAGCCCTCAGACAGAGACTCGAACAGGCCGGGCAGGACTCGCGCACTGTGATAGGTGACAACCACCACCGCAATTCGTGGACCACTCATGAAGCACGGCTGCTTTCGTCGCGCAGCCAGGTCTGGTAGTCGCCGGAGCGGATCGGCTTGCGGGCGCGCATGCGCGCAATCACCGTCACGCCAAGGAAAACCGCCATCTTGGGCAGGAGCCACGGCCGGCCGAGCATGAGCCGGGCCAGGTCGCCCATTGACGTGCGGGCCCCGTCGGTGGCCTCGGGCATCGAGCCGTGCAGCTGGGCGGTCGAGGTCAGCGAGCGGACGCGGCGGCGCAACAGATCGGCCGTCGTCCGCGGCGTGTGCACGACAACCTCGGCCGTGTCCACGATCACCCGCTCATCCGAAGCGAACGCCACCGACGCGGCCAGATCGTCGCCCATCAGTTCGGGCAGGGCCGCGATCCGCTTGTGCCCCTCGGCGGTGACACCGATGACCCCCCGCCCGTACAGCGCCTGCCGCACACCGGGCAGGAGTTCCCAAACGTGGTAGTACCAACGGACGACGAGCGGCCGCCCGGAAAGCTCCAGCCTGCGGGCCGGTGCGGCGGCCAGGATGCCGGGCTCCCGCAACGCGTACGCGAGCGCACGCGCCCCCGCCGCGCTGAGCACCACATCACCGTCCACGTAGAGCCGCGGATAGGCGTGCGCATGCTCATCGCCGAGCCGCAACGCCCGGTGCTTGTTGCCCACCGGAGTCTCGACGACCGTGACGCCCGTAAATCCGGCCGCGATCGCAGCCGTGTCGTCCGTGCAGCCGTTGGCCACCACCACGACCTCGGACTCGCCCGAAACGAGCGCACTGAGCAGACGGCCGATCACCGCGGCCTCGTTATGCGCGGGGATAACCACACTCATCGTGTCGCCTGCTGTCACGGGCCAAAGTATTGCCACTGAGCAGCCCGCACGCCATCCGCCAAGAGCACCTATCGGAAACGCGACAGCACGCCGGCTTCTGCGCGCATCGCGCGGTGTTACCTTAGCCCAATGTCCCAGCCCGAGTTACCCGAACGGCCCCCTCTCTTGCGGCGTCCGCGGACCTGGATCGTGATCGCGGTTGTCGGGGCAGTCCTACTCGGGGGCGGGGCCGCGCTGCGCATCGTGCTCAATTCGGCGTGGGCCAGGCATTGCGACGGCCCCGGGTGCAGCGCGCAGGGCACGGTCTCGACCGCACCGAGCGCGACCGATGTCGGGGTGAGCGCGACCGCCGCGACGCCCAGCGAGTCGCCCGCCGCCTCCCCGAGCCCGTCGAAGTCGCCTGCCGGGCCGGGCCTGCCGCGACCGCGCACCGGGCGCTGCCCGTCGCTTGCCGCGTGCGGCTTCCCCGATGCGAGCAACACGGGGCCGACCGTGACGACGTTCACCCGGCACACCGGCAACGCCACGATCCGCAAGGACGGCACGGTCATCAGCGGGTGGGACCTGCACATGGGCATGCTGGACATCTACGCCAACAACGTCACGGTGACGCAGTGCAAGATCCTGTCCAACAGTTGGTGGGGCATCAACCTGCGCCCCGGATTTTCCGGGCTAAAGGTGACGTATTGCGAAATCAAGGCCGCGATCGGGCAGGGTCCGGACGGTCCGGGCAAGGGCTCCGACTACGCCATCTCCAACATGAGTGAGCATCCGATCGAGGTGGGCTGGAACGACATCAGCGGCTTCGGCAACGCGCTGTCCATGTCGTCGGGCAACATTCACGACAACTACGTGCACGACCTGCCCATGTTCATCAACGCGGGCGGTGAGTGGCAGCACGTCGACGCGATCATCAGCGGCGGCGACGACACCCGCGGGCTCACCATCAGGCACAACACCCTGCTCAACAGCGCGACCATCGACAAGGGCGCGACCGCGGCGATCGGGCTGTTCCCCGACAACGGGGTCGTCTCCAACACGCTGATACAGGACAATTGGCTCGCCGGCGGAGCCTATGCGGTTTACGGTGGCGGCAAAGGCGCGAACGGCATCCGCGTGATCAACAATGTTTTCTCGACGGAGTATTGGCCCGGATGCGGCTATTACGGACCTGTCGCCCACTGGAACGCGGGTGGCCCGGGCAACGTGTGGTCCGGAAATGTGACCTCCGAAGGCAAGCCGGTCAACCCGTAACCCCGCCGAACCGGTCGGCCCAGGTTAAGCCGTTCGTGCAGAAGGTGCCCGCAAGGGTTGTCGGCTCTCTGACAACGGGCGTTTTCGCAGGTTCCGTGGCGCCGACTGCCGGTACTCTCTCGATCCAGATCGCCATTGGCGTGTGCACTTCCCCCATCCTTGTCCCAGGGCAGAGGCTGATTGATGAAAACTCGGTTGATTGTCGGAGCCATGACGGCGCTCATCGGCAGCACGGTGCTGCTCGCGCCGGAGACCGCCGGCGCCATCGACTACTGCAACGGGGGTTACAACGCGGTCGTGTGCGAGAACTCCAAGCCCGGCACACCGATGGAGAACTGGTACGCACCGAGCTCATATGGCGACATCGGCGGCTTCACCGACAAGGTGAGCTATTTACCCGGTGAAGTGGTGAACTTCCGGGTCCAGTCGCCGGTCCCCTACAAGATCAGCATCTACCGCCTGGGGTACTACAACGGTGACGGCGCCCGCCTCATGCCGACGTCGCCGACGCTGACGTTTCCCGCGATAACGCAGCAGACGTGCGCGGCCGACGGCGCGACCGGCCTGGTGGACTGCGGCAACTGGCTGGTGACGGCGAGCTGGGTGGTCCCGACCGACGCGGTTTCCGGCGTCTACCTGGCCACGTTCGACCAGTCCGACACCAACGGGTTCATGCCGTACCCGTTCGTGATCAGGCCGCTGACCAACGACTCAGACATCGTCATCCAGACCTCGGACCAGACGTGGCAGGCCTACAACAGCTGGGGCGGCCAAGACCTGTACGGCGGTGGCGGTCCCGCTCCCGACGGCCGCGCCTACAAGGTGAGCTACAACCGGCCGCTGCCCGCCGGTGGTGACAACGATTACTTCGCCGCCGAATACGCGCTGATCCACTGGGTTGAGCGCAACGGCTACGACGTGAGCTACCTGTCGAGCATCGACGTGTCGACGAGCAACACGATCCTGCTGGGTCACAAGGTGTTCATGTCGTCGGGGCATGATGAGTACTGGAACCAGGCACAGTGGGACAACGTGGTCGCGGCCCGCGAGGCCGGCGTCAACCTCGCCTTCTTCAGCGGCAACGAGGTGTTCTGGCGCACCCGCTTCGAGTCGGCGTTCGCCGGTGGCCTCACCCCCAACCGCACCCTCGTCTGCTACAAGATGACGAAGATGAAGCTGAACAACGGTGTCGCGGACCCCAGCGGCCAGTGGACCGGCACCTGGATGGATCCCGACGGCGCGGGCAAGGGCGGCAACCAGCCGCAGAACGCGCTCACCGGCACCCTGTTCCGGGTCAACGGTTACCGCACCGACGCGCTCACCGTTCCCTATGCCTATAGCGATTATCGCCTGTGGCGCAACACCTCCGTGGCCAACCTCACCGAGGGCCAGACGGCAACCTTCCAGCTGGGCACGCTCGGCTACGAATGGGATGTCGACGAGGAAAACGGCCACCGGCCCGACGGCATGATCCAGCTGTCCTCGACCACACTGCCCATCAACGACGGCACTCTGCTGCTGGACAACGGCAACACCTACGGCAACGGCACCGCGACGCATAACCTGGTCGCCTACAAGGACCAGTCGTCGGGGGCGATCGTGTTCGGCGCGGGCACGGTGCAGTGGGCCTGGGGTCTGAGCGAGCATCACTCCTTCACCCCGACCACACAGGATCAGCGTTTGCAGCAGGCGACCGTGAACCTGTTGGCGGACATGGGTGTGCAGCCGGAGACCCGCCAGGCCAACCTGATGGCGGCCACCAAGTCGACCGACACCACGGGCCCGTCGACCACCATCACGACGCCAACCTCCGGCCAGACCGTGCCGATGCTGAGCAACGTGAACATTGCGGGTACGGCGACCGAGTCCGGCGGTGGCCAGGTCGCGCGCACCGAGGTCTCGACCGACGGCGGCACCACGTGGAAGCGGGCCGAAGGCACGACCGCCTGGACCTACGTCTGGACCCCGATGGCCGAGGGCCCGGCGACCATCAAGGTGCGCAGCATCGACGACAGCCTCAACATCAGCCCCGTGACGACTATCAATCTCACGGTGGGCCCCCAGGACTGCCCGTGCACCGTCTTCCCGTCCAGCGCGACGCCGAAGGTGGCGGCCGTGAGCGATTTCGGCGCGGTCGAGCTGGGCGCCAAGTTCCGCACGACGAGCCCGGCGACCGCCGTCGGTGTGCGGTTCTACAAGGGCCCCGGCAACACGGGCACGCACCTCGGCCGCATCTGGAACAAGAACGGCATGCAGCTCGCGAGCGGCACGTTCACCAACGAGACCGCGAGTGGGTGGCAGACGCTGACCTTCGATCAGCCGATCCCGTTGGCCGCCAACACCACCTACATCGTCTCGTACTATGCGCCGGTCGGCCGGTACTCGGCAGATCTCGGTTATTTCGCCAACCATGGCGCGGGCACGTCGCCGGTCTATGAGCTGCAGTCCGGAGTGGACGGGCCCAACGGGCTCTACCGCTACGGCGCGGGTGGCGGCTTCCCGACCAACTCCTACCAGGCCAGCAACTACTGGGTGGAGCCGGTCGTCGACACCGGTTCGGCGCCGCAGAACCCGCCCGCGGTCACGGATGTGGCGCCCGCGTCGGGCGCGACCAACGTGGCCATCAACACCTCGCTGACCGCGACCTTCGACGCGGCGATCGACAGTTCCACGCTGCAGTTCACGCTGACCGGCCCGGGTGGGCAGACGGTGCCATCCTTTGTCGACTACAACCCGGCGACGAAGAAGGCGACCCTGCTGCCGGACACGCAGCTGGCCAACTCGGCGACCTACACGGCGTCGGTGCGGGCCTCGGACCCGTGGGGCAACGTGATGCCAAGCGCCCACACGTGGTCGTTCACCACGGGCACCAGCACGCCCCCGCTCAACTGCCCGTGCTCACTGTGGACGAGCTCGCACACCCCGGCGAACGCGAACTCCGGCGACATCAACGCGGTGGAGCTCGGGCTCAAGTTCACCGCGTCGGTCAACGGACAGGTGACAGGTGTGCGGTTCTACAAGGGCGCCAACAACACCGGCACGCACACCGGTCGTTTGTGGACCAGCACCGGCACGGTGATGGCCACCGGCACGTTCAGCAACGAAACCGCGAGTGGTTGGCAGACAATGACATTCGACACGCCGGTGTCCATCACGGCGGGCGTCACCTACGTGGTGTCGTATCACGCGCCGGCGGGCAACTACTCGTACTCGTCGGGCTACTTCGGCAACGCGCGCAGCATCTATCCGCTCACCGGCGTCGCGGGCCAGGGCAACGGAGGCAACGGCGTGTACCGCTACGGCCCGGCCGGCACGTTCCCGACGTACTCGTGGAACAACACCAACTACTGGGTGGATGTGATCTTCAGTGCGTCGTCGTAGCAGCGTCAGTGTGGTGATCCCGTGCTACAGGTACGGGCACTTCCTGCGCGACTGCGTCAACAGTGTGCTGGAGAACCAGCCGGGGGTCGATGTCCGAGTCCTGATCATCGACGATGCCTCGCCGGACGACTCGGCGGCGGTCGCGCAGAAGCTCGCCGCCGAGGACGACCGGATCGAGGTGCGGGTGCACGAGACCAACAAGCGGCACATCGCCACCTATAACGAAGGCCTGCTGGAGTGGGCCGACAGCGACTACGCGGTGCTGCTGTCGGCCGACGACCGGCTCACGCCGGGCGCGCTGACCCGCGCGGCGGGGCTGATGGACGAGAACCCGGGCGTGGGCTTCGTGTATGGGCATCCCGTTCACTTCACTCATCCCGGCCCGCCACCTGCGGCCCGTACCACATTGAAAGGCACTTCGGTCTGGGATGGACACTGGTGGCTGGAGCGGCGGTTCCGCGAGGGGCACGGCTGCATCACGTCACCTGAGGTCGTCGTGCGCACCTCGTTGCAGCACAAGGTCGGCGGTTACGACCCGAAGCTGCCGCACACCGGCGACATCGAGATGTGGATGCGCTTTGCCGCACACGCGGATGTGGGCTATGTGCGGGGCGTGGATCAGGCCTATTATCGCTTGCACGGCAACAACATGTCGACCACGGACTTCGCGGGGCAGCTCGACGACCTGCGCCAGCGCTTGGCCGCCTATGACGCGGTGCTTGACAAGTGCGCCGACGTGCTGCCGCAGCGCGGCCGGCTGGCAGATCTGGTGCACCGCAAGCTCGCCCGCGACGCGCTGCGCCGGGCTGCGCGGGCCTATGACCGCAGGCGCACGCATGTCGTGCCTGTCGATGAGCTCGTGAGCTTCGCAGCGCAGGTGTGGCCGGCATATCAGGAACTCCCCGAGTATCGCGGGTTGCGGGTGCGGCGGCGGGTGGGCGCGCGGGCGATGCCTTATCTGCAGCCGCTCGTGCTTTCGGCTGTGGCGCACAAGGGACGCGAGTGGCTGTGGTGGCGATCGTGGAAACGCCGTGGGATCTAGAGATAGGGAAGCTGTGACGTCAATGAACACCCCCATCGGCGTGGCCGTGATCGGCGCCGGATACTGGGGTCCAAACCTTGTCCGCAACTTCATGGGCGCCGAAGCGTTCCACCTGCGCTGGCTGTGCGACCTCGATCTGGGGCGGGCGCGCAAGGTGCTGGGCCGCTACTCGACCGTGGGTGCGACCGACGACCTGGAGACCGTGCTCGCCGACGACGGCGTGCAGGCGGTGGCGATCGCGACGCCCGCGGGGACGCATTTGGATGTGGCGCTGGCGGCGTTGCGGGCGGGCAAGCACGTGCTCGTCGAAAAGCCGCTCGCGGCGACGTATGCCGACGGGCTCAAGCTCGTGGAGGAGGCGGAGTCGCGCGGGCTGCAGCTGATGTGCGACCACACCTACTGCTACACGCCGGCCGTGAGCCGGATTCGGGACGCGCTGCACTCCGGTGAGCTGGGCGAGCTGCATTATTTGGACTCGGTGCGAATCAACCTGGGGTTGGTGCAGCGTGACATAGATGTCATGTGGGACCTGGCGCCGCACGACCTGTCTATTTTGGATTTCGTGTTGCCGGACGGGGTTGTGCCGGTGGCGGTCAGCGCGCACGGTGCCGACCCGATCAACGCGGGCCGGGCGTGCGTGGCCTATTTGACGCTGCAGCTCAACACCGGGGCCATCGCGCATCTTCACGTGAACTGGCTGTCGCCGATAAAGGTGCGCACGACGATTATCGGTGGTTCCAAGCGCACGCTGGTGTGGGACGACCTCAACCCCACGCAGCGGGTGGCGGTCTACGACCGGGGCGTCGACGTGGCCGCCCCGGAGGAACTGGGCGACGAGGCGCGGCGCGCGATGCAGGTGTCCTACCGCTCCGGGGACATGGTTGCCCCGGCGTTGGTCGAGCGGGAGGCGCTCGGCGCGATGGTGGGGCAGTTCGCCACGGCCATCCGCACGGGTGAGCCGTCGCTCACCGACGGCCGCTCCGGGCTGCGCGTGCTCGCGATTCTTGAGGCGGCGTCGAAGTCGCTTGCTCAAAACGGCGCCATAGTGGAGGTTGCGCAATGACCGCGGTCCCAATTTTTCAAAAACGTGCTCTGGTAACCGGTGGGGCGGGCACGATCGGCTCGCACGTGGTCGATCTGCTGGTGCGCGGTGGGGCGCACGAGATTGTGGTGCTGGACAATCTCGTGCGCGGTCGGCTGTCCAATCTGGACTGGGCGCTGGCCAACGGGCCGGTGCGGCTGGTCGAGGGCGACATTCGCGATGTGGCGCTGGTCAACGAGCTCACGGAGGGCCAGGACCTGGTGTTCCACCTGGCCGCCATCCGCATCACGCAGTGCGCTGAGGAACCGCGGCTGGCCAACGAGGTACTCGTCGATGGCACTTTCAATGTGATTGAAGCGGCGGCAAATGCGGGTGTGCGGAAGGTGATCGCCTCATCGTCGGCGTCCGTTTATGGGCTGGCCGATGAGTTTCCGACGACCGAGTCGCATCACCCGTATCACAATGACACTTTCTACGGCGCGGCGAAGGCGTTCAACGAGGGGACGCTGCGCAGCTTCAAGGCGATGAAGGGCCTGGATTATGTGGCGCTGCGCTATTTCAATGTGTACGGGCCGCGCATGGATATCTACGGGCTCTACACCGAGGTGCTGATCCGGTGGATGGAAAGGATTGATTCGGGGGTACCGCCGCTGATCCTCGGCGATGGGTTGCAGACCATGGATTTCGTGCATGTCGCGGACATCGCGCGCGCCAACATCCTTGCGGCGGAGGCGGATGTCACCGACGAGGTGTTCAACATCGCGCGCGGCGAGGAGACCAGCCTGCTGGAGCTGGCGCAGACGCTCACCGAGGTGATGAAGTCCGATCTAAAGCCGCAGTTCGGGCCGGCGAGGTCGGTCAACAGTGTCACGCGGCGGCTCGCCTCGGTCGAGGCGGCGCGGGAACGGCTTGGGTTCACGGCCGAAATCGGCCTGCGCGAAGGGCTTGAGGGCCTCGTGGAGTGGTGGCGCGCCAACCGTGAGGCGGTTTCGGCATGAGCGAGGGCTTGCCCCGAGTGAATCAATCGGCATGCCCCGCGGGGCGCATGCGGAGGGAGGCCATGATGATCCCGGTGATGATTCCTTGCCTGGGCGAGGAGGAGGCGCAGGCCGCCGCGGAGGCCGTGCGGTCGGGGTGGGTCGCGCAGGGGCCGCGGGTCGCGTCGTTTGAGCGCTCCTTTTCAGCGGCGGTAGGCGCCGCACACGGCGTGGCGGTGAGCTCGTGCACGACGGGGCTGCATCTGGCGCTGATCGCGGTCGGGGTGGAGCCGGGCGACGAGGTCATCGTGCCTTCGCTGTCGTTCATCGCGACCGCGAACTCGGCCAAGTATTGCGGTGCCACACCGGTCTTCGCCGATGTGGAGCTCGCGACCGGCAACCTCACGGTGGAGACGATCGACGCGGTGCGCACCCCGCGCACGAAGGCGGTCATCGCCGTGCACCAGGCTGGTGTGCCTTTCGACGTGCTTTCGCTAAGGCGGGCGTGCGCGCAGTGGGGCATCGCGTTGGTGGAGGACGCGGCGTGTGCGGCGGGTTCGACCGCGTACGGGTCCCCGGTGGGTGCCGGTGCTTCCGTTGCGGCGTGGTCGTTCCATCCGCGCAAGGTGATGACGACCGGTGAAGGCGGCATGGTCACGGTCGACGACCCCGCGCAGGCGGCACGGCTGCGGCGGCTGCGCGAGCACGGCATGAACGTGAGCGCGGCGGACCGGCACGCGAGCGCCCAGCCTATTCTGGAGTCCTATTTGGAGGTCGGCTACAACTACCGGATGACCGACATCCAGGCGGCGATCGGGCTGGTGCAGTTGTCGCGATTGGACGGTCTGGTGGCGCAGCGGCGTTCGCTGGCGGCGCGATATCACGAGCTGCTGGAGGGGATCGAAGGCGTGACCCCGGTGCGGGATCCGGCTTATGGCACGACCAACTTCCAGTCGTTCTGGGTGCTGCTGGACGGGATCGACCGGGACGTCGCGTTGAGTGAGCTTGCGGCGGCGGGTGTGTCGGCGAGGCGGGGCATCATGGCCGCACACGTCGAGCCCGCTTATGTGACTGATGTCGATCTGCCCAACACCATGCGGCTGACGAAGGACTCGCTGATCCTTCCCTTGCACCATAAGCTGACCGAGTCGGACCAGGACCACATCGTGGGCGTCATCCGGAAACTGGCATGAGAGAGCTCGTCATTGTCGGCGCGGGCGGTTTCGCGCGGGAGACCGCGTCGGCCGTGCGCGACATGGCCGAGTGGAAGCTGCTCGGGTTTCTGGACGATGTGAAAACCGGGCCGTCGATCTTGGGGCCACTTTCTCTCGCGTGGGAGCTTCCCGGTGTGGACTTTGTGGTGTGCGTCGGGAGTCCGAGGGATTACGGGGTGCGGGAGCGGCTGGCCAAGCGTGTCCCGCAGCGGTTCGCCACCATCGTGCATCCGTCCGTCTACATCGGACAGGGGTGCACGGTCGGGGAGGGTTCGGTGTTGCTGCCGGGCGTCACGCTGACGGCGGAGGTGACTGTCGGTGCACATGTGGCGGTCATGCCGCAGGTTGTGCTGACGCATGATGACGTGGTCGGCGACTTCGTGACGATCGCGTCGGGCGTGCGGCTCGGCGGGTCGGTGCAGGTGGGGCGGGGCGCCTATCTGGGGGCCGGCGCGCTGGTGCGCGAGTCGGTGCGGATCGGCGAGGGCTCACTCATCGGGATGGGCTCGGTAGTGCTGCGGGATGTGCCCGCAGGCGAGATTTGGGTCGGCAACCCGGCCCGGTATTTGAAAGGAAGCGGTCAGGCGTGATTCCGCTCGTTGACCTGCAGGCGGCCCACTTCGAGGTGGCCGAGGAGGTGGAGGCCGGGTTCAAGCGGATCATGGCCAACACGGCGTTCATCGGTGGCGAGGAGGTGGCCGCGTTCGAGCGCGAATACGCCGCGTTCAGCGGCATCGCCCACTGCGTCGGGGTGGCCAACGGCACCGATGCGCTGGAGCTGGCGCTCCGGGCGCTGGAGATCGGCCCGGGGGATGAGGTGATCCTGCCGGCCAACACGTTCATCGCCACGGCTGAGGCGGTGGCGCGGGCGGGCGCGACGCCGGTGCTCGTGGATGTCGACCCGGACACCTATCTGATCGACACCGATGCCGCCCGCTCGGCGGTGACGGCCAAAACGCGGGCCTTCGCCCCCGTACACCTTTATGGCCAGATGGCACCGGTGGAGGCGCTTGTCGGCCACGGGGTTCCGATCGTCGAGGACGCGGCGCAATGCCAGGGCGCGACGAGGCACGGCCGCCCGCCCGCGTCGTTCGGCCCGCACGGGATCGCGGCGACGAGCTTCTACCCGGGCAAAAACCTTGGCGCGTATGGCGATGCGGGCGCGGTGGTCACGGGCGACGAGGCGCTCGCGACGGCTGTGCGGCGGCTCAGCCAGCACGGCGGTCTGCGCAAGTACGAGCACGACGTGATGGGCGTCAACAGCCGGCTGGATGCGTTGCAGGCGGTCGTGTTGCGGGCCAAACTGGCCAGGCTGGCCGCGTGGAACGAGCTGCGCCGGGCGGCTGCGGCGCGCTATGACGCTCTACTGGAAGGCTTGGATGTCCAAAAGCCGTCTACATTGGACGGCAACGTGCACGTCTGGCACCTGTATGTGATCCGGGTGGAGGAACGCCGTGACGAGATCGTGGCTGCGCTCAACGCGGCCGGGATCGGCGCGGGCATCCACTACCCGATTCCGGTGCACCTGACGGGCGCGTTCAAGCAATACGGCAAGGGCTCGTTCCCCGTCGCCGAGCAGGCCGCCAAGGAGATCCTGACGTTGCCTCTCTACCCACAGATCACCGCTTCCCTCCAGGAGCGCGTTGTTTCGGCGCTGGCCGACGCGTTGAGCTGAGCACATGTACCTGTCGTTGCGGGACCGTCCCACTGCCGTTGGCCCGAAGGCGGCGGTCCCCGCGACTGTATTCCTGCTCGGCACGGTCAGCCTGCTGACCGACATCTCGTCGGAGATGGTCAATGCCGTGCTGCCGCTGTATCTCACCGCCCAAATCGGGCTGGGACTCCTGGCGTATGGCTTCATTGACGGGCTCTATCAGGGCGTGAGCGCGTTCGTGCGGATCGCGGGCGGCTATGCGGGGGACCGCCTGGGCCGCCCCAAATACATCGCCGCCATCGGCTATGCCGTGTCCGCGTTGTGCCGCATCGCATTGCTTCCGGCCCAAACGTTCGCGGCCATCAGCGCCGTCATCACGGCTGACCGGCTGGGCAAAGGCGTCCGCACAGCGCCGCGTGACGCGCTGATCGCTGCCTCGGTCCCACCCTCCACATTGGGCAGGGCCTTCGGCGTGCACCGCGCGATGGACACGATCGGCGCCGCGCTCGGTCCTCTGGCGGCATTCGCTTTGCTGTGGTGGATCCCGGACAGCTACGACTCCATCTTCGTGGTGTCGTTCGTGTTCGGTCTCATCGGCGTCGCCGTGCTGATCCTGTTCGTCCCCAACACCCGCACATCGGTCGCCAAAGAGCGCCCGCGAATCCTCCGCGCGGCTTTCACCTCATCCCTTCGGCGTCCGCTCATCGCCTTCGCCCTCCTCGCCCTCCTCACCGTCAGCGACGGCTTCATCTACCTCTCCCTGCAACAGCGCGACGCTTTCGCGGCCGCGTGGTTCCCGCTCCTGTTCGTCGGCACCAACGTCGCCTATCTTCTGCTCGCAGTTCCGCTCGGCCGCCTCGCCGACCGCGTCGGCCGCGGCCGTGTGCTTGTCGGCGGCCACGTCGCCCTCATCGGCGCCTACCTTCTTGCCGGAGGCCCATTGACCGGCCTCCCCTCTACCGTGGCCACCGTCCTGCTTCTCGGCCTCTTCTATGCTGGTACGGACGGAGTCCTCGCAGCGCTCGTCAGCCGCATCGCCGCAGCCGAGGCCCGCGGGAGCGCGATCGCGGCCGCTCAGACCATCGTCGTCATCGGCCGCTTCGCCGCCTCGCTATCCTTTGGTGCGCTGTGGACGGCGGTCGGGCGCGGGCCTGCACTACTGTGGATGGCCGCGGCGCTGACGATTGCGCTGCCGCTCGCGGCTTGGTTGCTACGCGAAAAGGAGGCGAGGACGGCATGAACCTCAAAGCACGGCTCGCCATCTTCGCCGCCATCGTCGTTCTCGCCGCCATCGGTGGGGCCATCTACGTCCTGCGCGCCGAGCGCGAACAAACCCACGCGGCCGGCCTTCCCCCACAGGTCCCGGTCACCGTCGGCGATTGGGCCTCGGTCGCGACCAAGCCGCACATCGTCTTCCGTAACACCGCCACCGGCACGGGCTACGGTCAGGTGGCCCTCGTCCCGCTCGACGCGTCCGACGGCCCACGCACGCTCACGCCCGCCTCGTGCGACCGCGTCTACGCCACCGCCCAACAGGCCGTGTGCCTGTTCGCCAAGCGCGCCATGGTGACGACCTACCACGCCCAAGTGCTCGGCCCCAATTGGACACCGATCCGCGACTTGCCCCTCAGCGGCATCCCATCCCGCACCCGACTCTCCAAGGACGGATCGCTGGTCGCCACGACCACCTTCGTCCATGGCCACAGCTACGCCAGCCCCGGCGAGTTCTCCACCGAGACACTGGTCAGCAAGTCCGACGGCTCCCACACCGACAACGTCGAGTCGTTTACGCTCAACGTCGACGGCACACAGATCACGGCCGAGGACCGCAACATCTGGGGCGTCACCTTCGCCGACCACGACACGTTCTATGCCACCGCCGCGTCGGGCAAGAAGACCTGGCTCGTGCGAGGCAGCCTCTCCGCCCGCGCCCTCACCGCCCTGCGCCCCGACGCCGAATGCCCGTCGCTCTCACCCGACGGCACCCGCGTCGCCATCAAGACCCGCGGCAATCTCCCGCCCGGCCAATGGCGCATCGCCGTCCACGACCTGCGCACCGGCAAGTCCACACTTCTCGCCGAAGCCCGCAGCGTCGACGACCAGATCGAGTGGCTCGACAACACCACCGTCATCTACGGCCTGCCCCGCTCCGGCGACGGCCCCGCCGCCACCGACGTCTGGCGCGCCCCCGCCGACGGCACCGGCACCCCCACCTTGCTCATCCGCGACGCCTGGTCTCCCGCGGTCATCCGCTGATCCCTGACCCCGGACGAGGGCGTCGACGGCACCCGGACTTTGCGGCAGCGATTACCTTCGAGGGCCTATCGGCGCACCCGTGCCGGGATAGCCGCCGAAGTTACGGACAACAGCCCCGGTTACACGGACGTTCGTGCTCTGGGACTGTCGGCTCCGGGTGGAGCGGAAACTCGTGGCTGTTGGCGGAGGCAGCGGGACATCGGGGTCCAGACAAGCCCAAGCACGCCGCTGCCATTATCAACAACAACGACTCAAACATCACGAAACGCTGTGGTAACTGACACGGTCAACCTCCTGCTCCGCCGGAAGCCAGAGACGGAGGTTGAACCGACCACGGCATCGACCGTAGGGGACCGATGCCGCAAATCAACGTGTCACATGCGGGACATCATTTGTTCCACGTGGTCCAGAAGCTGGTCGGGTTGACGAGGTAGTCGACCGTCGGCTGGGGGATGTGCTCGATCCTGTGCCGGCGGCTGTACCGGTAAATCATCTCCCAGTCTTCCTTCGGCGCTGTGGTGCGCGTGCGCCGCAGGCGGCTGAACATCAGATCCGGGCTGCGCCGCGCCACGAAAGGGTTGGAGTCCAAAAAGCTGGCATTGGAGGCGTGTTTGCGGTCGAACGGCACCGACAGGATGTCGTGCAGCTGCCCATCCGGCGTGATCCGGCGCATGGCCGTGTAAACCGCGTCCGGCGCGCCGGGCTGTTGCAGGCGGCCGAGCGCGACCTCCAGATGGTCCGGGTGCCAGGTGTTGTCGTCGTCGAGGAACGCCACAAACTCAGACTCGGTCAGGCGCATGCCGATGTTGCGGCTCACGCCCAGGCAGTGAATGTTGCGCGACAGGGTGATGGCGTGCACGCGCGGGTCGGGCGGCAGCTCGGTCAGCGGGCCGCCGTCGTCGACCACCATCACCACGAAGTCTTGGAACGTCTGTTTGAGCACCGAATCTAGCGCCGCGAGCAGGCCCTCCGGACGCCGGCAGGTGAGCAGGATGACCGCCACTGTCGCATGTGGACGCACCGAAGACGAGCGCACCTCGGCGTTTTCGAACCGGCTCAACCCTATCGCAGTGTGCGCCAGCGCCACCTTGTTGCGCACCTCGTACAGCGGGAACAATCCGAACGTGCTACGCAGCTGTCGTTTGATAGGCCGCAGCATCTTCACTACTCTCCATTGGGCGAGGGCGACGGGCGTTGCGAATCATCGGTAGGGCGAACGGGACGTAGGCCAGCAGCGCCACGAGCGACGCCCCGGCCAGTGCGATAAATCCTTGTGGCATAAGAGGGTAGGCCAGCCGGGCGACCGCTACGACCACGATTCCACCCGCGAGCGGGCGCCATCCGGCGCGCAGCACCGCAATCGGCGAGATGCCGACCCGAGCCAGCACAGCCACGATTATCGGCGCCACGAGCAGCAGCGCGACCATCACCTGCCCGGCCGCCACTCCGCCGATGCCGAACCTCGGTGCCAGCAGCATCAGCGAGGGCACGAGCGCCGCCAGCCACCACGCCTGCAGCGCGAGCAGCGCCTTGCGCCGCCCGGCAGCGATCAGGCAGTCGTAACTGAGCTCATAGACAATGCGGAACAACCCCAGCACGGCCAAAAACCGAAGCGCCGCACCGGCCGGCGCCCAGGTGTCGCCGTAAATGACGCGCACTACCGGCTCGGCCAGTGCCCCGAGCAACGCGCAAGCGGGCACGGCGGCCGTGAGCAAAATGCCAAACGCCTTGTAGTATCCGTCGGCCAGACTGCCCGCGCCCTCCGCGAGACGCGAGAAACCGGCGAATGACACCCGCCGCGCCGCCTCCGATATCGTGCGCACCGGCCAACCGGCCATATTGGACGCTATCTGGTAGAACCCCAGCGCCACCGGCCCGAGTGCCGCGCCGACCACCATCGAATCGACATTTACCATTGCGAGCACCAGCAGGCTCGCGCCCGCCAGCGGCAGTCCAAATCGGACAAGCTTGCGCGCCTCCTGCGGATCCCAGCCCCACCGCAGCATCCGGGGCTCGAAGATGGCGGCCCCGACCAGCGCCGAGGCACTGCCCGCCAGCGCGCCCCAGGCGAAGCTCATCGCCCCCGCGCCCAGCGCGGCGAGCGTGAGCGTCACCGCGGTACTGATCAAGAAGGTGGCAAGGTCGATGGCCATCCGCTTGCCTTGCGCGAAGTCCCGCGTCAGCTTGCCATTCGGTACGCAGGCGATCCCGTCGATGACCACGGCGAAGCACAGCACCCGCAACAGATTTGTCGCCTCCGCCGATCCCAGGAGCGAGGCGATGGTCGGTGCGAGCGCGAACAATGCGCCATAGAGCGTGAGGCTCGAAAGCGTCGACAGCGTGAGCACCGTCGGGGCGAACCGGCGAACGTCGCCCTCCCACCGGATCAGTGCCAGGCTCACGCCCATCTCGTTGGCGGACAACAGCACAGCCAACACCACCGCGCCGACCGCATACAACCCCCACTCATGCGGACCGAGTAGGTAACGCGCCAGAATCACGCCCATCGCGAAGTTGCCGATCCGCACGAGCACGGTGTTGAGCAGGCTCAGGCGGGCGGCGACCGCAACCTTGCGGCCAAGTCCGGTCATCGGGCGGCTCCGACTGATTGGGTGGGCATGACGGTTGGAGGCGCACTAGTCAAAGCCGCCTCCCGTGGCTGTCCGGTCATCGGGCGGCTCCCACGAGTTCGGGTTGCGGTTGCGCCACGGCGGCCGCCTGTATTGATGCCTCCTGCCGCTTGGCCATGCCGAGGTAGACCCCGGCCAGGCCCAGCAGCATGAACAGCAGGCCGGAGACCTGCGGGAAGCTCAGCGTGTCAAACGTTGCGGTGCACACCAGCAGCACGGCCGACGCGGCCGTGAACGACTGGCCGAGCTCGCGCATGCGCGGGTCGGTGAACCGGCGCCGCCCGCTGCCGCCGCAGTGCAGGATCGCGAGGTAGAGCACCAGGATCGCGGTCACCCCGATGGCGCCCATCTCCACCAAGCCCAACAGATACATGTTGTCGGTGTAGCGGTACAGCGAAGGTAAAAAGGTTTGAAAACCCCGCCCGGTCCAAGGACTCTGCGCCACGTAGGCGAACACGTCGGAGTAGTTGCCGGTGCGGGCCTTCGTGCTGGAGTCACCGCCGTTGAACACGGTCGCGAACAGCTGATAAATCGTGCTCAGCAGGCCCGGAATCGCCACTTTCAACATGCCCAACCCGACGACCAGCAGGACCAGGGTCGGCCAGCGGCGCTTCGAACTCCACGTGGGCACGAGCACCAGCAGGGCCACGGCGATGCCGATGACCGCGGTCCGCGAGACCGTCATCAGCGTGGCGAGGCTGATCAGTGCGACGGGCATCCAGCGCTGCAGCCGACCGGTGTCGGTCCGGTGGAACGCCTGATAGATGGCGAAGGGCAGGATCACCGCGAGCGTCGTGGCGAACTCCAGCGGGTGGATCGCGGTCGAGTGGGGCCGGGTGAAGCTGCCGCGCACCATGTTGCCCAGCACGACGGCGGTCTCCATGCCGGGGATCTGTATCCACGCGAGGATGTCGCGGCGCAGGAAGAACTCGATGATCCCCACCACCGCCGCGATCGACGCGCACCGGATCACCAGTCGTAGCAACCGTTCCAGCCGATCCATCGAGCGCACCGACGAGGCCAGCAGCACCAGCGAGACCCACGCGGCGAGCTGGATGAGGCTGCGGTCGCCCGCGTTGATCTCCAGGCCCGAGCCGCCCCGCCGGGCAAGGGCCACATAGGACAGAAGCACCGCGACGGCGAAGAACCCGATCGCGAAACGCGGCACGCCGACGCCGGGCAGCGGTTCGATCCCGCGCCGCATCAGCCAGCCCGCCACGAACCACATGAGCGCCAGCAGAGCGAACAGGTTGGCGGGCGTGCCGATCGAGCCCAGCCCGGGCAGCACGATCCGCGACGGTACCAGAAGAAGCAAAACGACATAGATGCTCAGGACGGTGGCCACATCGAGGCCGCTCTTTGCCCGCTGGACCACCTTCGCCCGGGCCACCACCCGCCACACGGCGCCGCCGCTGGAGCGGGCCGCTGCGGAGGTGGCGTGGGGCGAGGGCCTACTTTCCGGTGGCCGGGTCGGCATCTTGCGGCCCTGCCTTGCCATTTGAGCGGTACACCGTCGACCATCCCGGGCCCATGCCCGCCGCCGGTTTGGTGCCGTTGGGGCTGCCCGCATCGACGATGGCCTCGTCCACCGGTTCGGCGGGCTGGGGCTTGTCTCTGCCCTTCTCTTTGCCCTTCGCGGCCATGCTCGCCACGGCGGCCGGCTCGTGGAACTCGACCGGGATGCGCGGCAGGGTCACGGTGGCGTCGGACAGCGTGATGGTCGCGGTCTCGGTCAGGCTGGCGGGAGGAGGCAGGGTCCGCAGCGGCACACCGGCGGCGGCCGTGGTGGTCACCGGCTGTGGCGCGCCCCACTCCGGGCGCCGCCGCGACCGGGCCAGCCCCTCGATGACGAACGTGAGCCCGAAGGCGAACACCGTGCCCGCGCCGGCCGCTCCGATGACGATCTCCAGTTTGTCCTTCAGCTTGGCTTCTGGCGTCTGGGCCGGCGTGATTTCGACCACCCGGACCATGTCTTCCGGCTTCACCTGGCTGCCCGCCTGGATCTCGCGCAGTTTGCGGGCGGCGAAGTCAGCCAGCAGCTCGGTGGACTGCAGCACCTTCCTGGAGTCGGTGCCGGTGACGCAGAGCGTGATGAACGGGCCCTGCGCGTTGTCAGCCAGGCCCGCGGTGTATTCGTCGGTGACGCCGAGCCCGACCAGCTCCGCCTTGGACTCGTTGGAGGTCAGGCTGCGCGAGAGAAAGTCGGCGGTCGCGACCAGGGAGCTGTCGAAGGTCAGAAAGGGGTTGGCGTTGCCCTTGGTGGCGCTGGTGGTGGCCCGCTCGGCGCTCAGCAGGCTGATCGTGCTGCAGGAGTCATATTTGGTGGGAACCATGAGGTATGCGGCGACCGTCAGCCCGGCGGTGACAAGCATCAACGGCAGGACGATGTACCACCGGTTTCGCAAAACCCGGAGGATCTCTGCGAGGTCCATCTACAACTCCATTGCCGCCGTTGCGAAGATTTCCGAGATCATGCCGCACTTGTGTCGACAAGCCGACAGTGGATCCCGGATAGCCGACCGCCACCCAAGACACCACGCATAAAGTACTGCCGGGGGGACAGGCCGGACATCCTCTGATTGTGTCGGGTTTCCGCATATGCCGAGGTCCCTTGCCGTGCGATGCCCCCAGCATCGCATGATAGACGTCGACAGCGGAGCGCGACGGAGGCAAGGCACGGTGTACCTCACGGAAGTCCTGGCGGCATTGCGCCGCCGATGGGTCATCATGCTCATCGGCCTGGGGTTGACCGCCGGCGTCGGGCTGTGGGCCGCCGACCCGCCGCCGCGCTACGAGGCGTTCGAGGTGTTCGCCATCCTGCCGCCGCAATTGCCCAACATCCCCAACCAGCTCACTGGCCTGCGGCCGTCGCTTGCCGTGACCGGGGCGGTGGTGGCACAACGACTGATGAGCGGCTCCGGCCGGGCGCAACTGCGGCGCGCCGGGGTAAATGGGGCATATTCGCTCGCCCCGCGCAACAGCGGCACCGTGCAGACCCCCGAATACCTCATCGCGTGGGTCATGGCCAAGGCCAACGGGCCGGACGAGCAGACCGCCCTGCGCGAGCTCGACATCATCATCCAGGTCTTCGCCGACGAGCTGGTCCGCCTGCAAGAAGAGTGGGACGTCGCGCAGGCGGAACGGATCACGATCGGCGTGCTCGCGGCGCCCAGCGCCGCGCTGATTCCGCACTCATCGATCCGCGCCCTGGCCGGCACCGGCCTCGCCGGCTTCATCCTCACCACGACCGTCGCCCTCCTATGGGACCGCCGAAGGGTGAATTCTCCGCAGCCGGTGGGCCCGGATCGCTTCGCGCCCGGCCCCACCCGCGCAAGAGCACGGCTTCGCCTGAACAGTTAGAACCGGATTTTCCGCAGCGGGTGGGCCCGGATCGCTTCGCGCCCGGCCCCACCCGCGCAAGAGCACGGCTTCGCCTGAACAGAGTTAGAAGAGTTCGGTAAGGCGCTCGGCTGATTCTTCATAGAGCTCGCCGGTCTGCGGGCAGACGAAGACGCCGTCTCCCTTGGGCTGCAAGGGAACGCCGGCCCGGCCGACCCAGCCGACGCGGCGGCCTGGCACCCCGACGACGAGGGCGAAGTCGGGCACGTCCTTGACGACGACCGCGCCGGCCGCGATCAGCGCCCACCGCCCGATCGTCAGGGGCGCGACGCACACCGCACGGGCACCGATCGACGCGCCCTCCCCGACGACCACGCCGACCATGTGCCAATCATCACCCGACTTGAGCCGGCCCTCGGGTGTCACGGCCCGCGGATACTCATCATTCGTCAGAACTGCCGCAGGGCCAACGAAAACGCCGTCGCCCAGCCGGGCGGGCTCATACACAAGGGCATGGTTCTGTAGCTTGACGTTGTCGCCGACCTGGACACCCGGCCCCACATAGGCACCCCGCCCTACGATGCAGTTCTGGCCGATCGTCGCGTGCTCGCGGACCTGTGCGAGATGCCAGATGGTCGTACCGGCACCGATCGTGGCCCGTTCGTCCACGTCGGCAGAGGGCATGGCGCGCATGGAGAGCTCCTTTTGGTAACAGACGTCACGCAGATATTGCCGCGCAGGCCAATCCGATGATCGCACCTGTCGGCTACCCGTCATTATTTCGGCTTCTCGCAGCACGCGGCCCTGACTAGTCTGGCGGCGCGTCGTGTTTTCGCGGCGCTTTTCGTGTTGAAGGGCTTTGCGCATGAGTGTTGCTATGGAGCGGTTTGCCGTCCTCGACGCCCGCACCACGGCGCTGACCGAACGGTTGCTGCGCTTGGCGGTGAGCGGGCTACCCAGGATGTACCGCGAGGAGAGCGACGAATTCGCGTTCACTCGCGCGTTCACCGGCCAGCCGGGCGACCTCACCCCGCAGCTGCGCGGCACCAGCCTGCGTTACGGCGCCATCGTCGCGCTCGGCGCGCACTTTCTGCCCGAGCCCGAGCAGAAGACGGTGCTCGGCGGCCGAAGCCTCGTCGATTTCATCGCCACGCTGACCGATCGCGTGGGCGACAACACCAACCTGGGCGACGCGGCGCTCGTCGCGTGGGCCTGCGCACAGAGTGCGCATCCGTTGCTGCGCGTGGCTTTGGGCCGCCTGCAAAAGCTCGACCGCCTGTCGGCGCCGCAATATGTCGTGGAGTCCGCCTGGGTCGTGTCGGCGCTGGCTGCCGCCCGCGCTCAGGCCGACGTCGAGGAGCATCTGAGCGCGGCCCGCAAGCGCCTGCTCGACTGCGTCGTGCCGGGCAGCCCGGTCTTCCCGCACACCACCGGTCCCGGTCTGGTCCGCGGCTACCGCAACCACATCGCGTGCTTCGCCGATCAGGTCTACCCGGTTCAGGCGCTGGCCCGCCTGCACCACTCCAGCAAGGGCGGTGACGCGGCCGCGCTGGCCGCCGCGCGGACGACGGCCGAGCAGATCTGCCGCCTGCAGGGGCCGGACGGGCAGTGGTGGTGGCACTACGACGCCCGCAGCGGCGACGTCGTCGAGGGCTACCCGGTCTACTCCGTGCACCAGCACGCGATGGCGCCGATGGCGCTGCTCGACCTGGCGGAGGCGGGCGGCGACGACTTCGCCGAGCCGATCCGGCGCGGTCTACTTTGGATGGAGGGGCCCGCTGAGCTCGGCCCGGACGCGGAGTCGATGATTCACGACGACGAGGGTGTCACCTGGCGCAAGGTGTACCGAGGCGACCCGCGCAAAGTGGTCCGCGCGTTGAACAGCGTGACGACCCGGGCGGTACCGGGATGGAAGCTTCCGGGAATCGACACGGTCTACAAGCCACGCGCGATCGATCGCGAGTGCCGCCCCTACGAGTTCGGTTGGCTGTTGTTCACCTGGCTCGGCGGGCTGGCATGAGGATTCCGGCGCAGCGCACGCCATCCAATGTGGAGTTGTTCGGGCTCAAACTCGACGCGCTGACCCTCGACGAGACCGTGCAGCGCTGCCTGGCCGCGGTCGAAAAGGACCAGCTGCTTGAGGTCGGCGTGGTCAACGCGGCGAAGATTGTCAACATGGGACGCGACCCGTCGCTGCGCGACGCGGTGGCCGGGTGCGGCCTGCTTGTCGCGGATGGACAGTCGGTGGTGTGGGCCAGCCGGGTGCTCAAAGCGCCGCTGCCCGAACGGGTCGCGGGCATCGACCTGTTCACCCGCCTGTTGGCAGAGGCAGAAAAGCGGGGCCTGTCGGTGTATTTCCTGGGCGCCAAGCCCGAGGTGCTCGACGAGATGGTCGCGCGGGTGCGCAGCAAGCACCCGGTGCTCAACATCGCCGGATACCACCATGGTTATTACGCCGCAAGCGAATCGGCCGCCATCGCCGACGGCATCCGGGAGAGCAAGGCGCAGCTGCTGTTCCTCGGCATGACCTCCCCCAAGAAGGAATTGTTCGTCGCCGAGTTCGGTGCGCGCAGCGGCGCGCGCGTGGTGCACGGCGTGGGCGGGTCGTTCGATGTGCTGGCCGGTGTCGTGAAGCGCGCTCCCAAGGCGTGGCAGCGGGTGGGCATGGAATGGCTGTACAGAGCCGTCCAGGAGCCGCGCCGGCTGGGCAAGCGCTACCTGAAGACCAACATTGCCTTTGTCGCCATGGTCGCCCGCGAACGCCGGCGTGCCAACACCAAATAAAGGAGATTCCGGTGCGCGTCGTCATCGCCGGACAGGGATACGTTGGGCTGCCGCTAGCCATGCGAGCGGCCGAGTGCGGACACGACGTCGTCGGCTACGACGTGGACGCGGGCCGGGTGTCGCGCCTTGCCGCAGGCGAGTCCTTTGTGGAGGACATCTCGTCGGAGCGGCTGCAGGCGGCGCTCGGCTCGGGGCGATACAGGGCCACCATGGACGAGGCGGACTGCGCCGGCTTCGACATCGCGCTGATCACCGTGCCGACGCCGTTGCGTGACGGCATCCCGGATCTGTCCTATGTGGAGGCTTCAGCCGATTTATTCAGCCGGTACCTGCGACCCGGCGCAACCGTCGTGCTGGAGTCAACC
The DNA here is from genome assembly GCF_003426775.1 of Allorhizocola rhizosphaerae. Lineage (GTDB taxonomy): Bacteria > Actinomycetota > Actinomycetes > Mycobacteriales > Micromonosporaceae > Allorhizocola > Allorhizocola rhizosphaerae. Next base: position 32,673 of record NZ_QJUG01000046.1, read on the forward strand.
ACCTATCCGGGCACGACGCAGGAGCTCGTCGGCCCGATCCTGGAGAAGGGTTCCGGGCTCACCGCGGGCATCGACTTCTACCTGGGCTTCAGCCCCGAGCGGATCGACCCGGGCAACCCCACGTGGGGCCTGGTCAACACGCCGAAGATCGTGGCCGGGATCGACGAGCACTCGCTGAAGAAGGTCAAGGAGTTCTACGACGGGATCGTCGAGACCACGGTCACGGTCACCTCGCCGCGCGAGGCGGAGCTGGCCAAGCTCATCGAAAACACGTTCCGCAGCGTCAACATCGCGCTGATCAACGAGATCGCGATGCTCGCGCACGACCTCGACGTGGACGTGTGGCAGGCGATCGACGCGGCGTCCAGCAAGCCGTTCGGGTTCATGCGGTTCACGCCTGGGCCGGGTGTCGGCGGGCACTGCCTGCCGATCGACCCCGCCTATCTGTCGTGGCGGGTGCAGCGCACGCTCGGGCAGAGCTTCCGCTTCGTGGAGCTGGCCAACGACATCAACAACCACATGCCCGACTATGTGGTGCGCAGGTTGGGTGATGCGCTCAACCGGCGGTTCCGGTCCGTCGCGGGGACGCGCGTGCTGCTGCTCGGGTTGGCGTACAAGAAAAATACGGGCGACGCCCGGGAATCGCCGGCGGTCCGCGTCGCGCAGCTGCTCACCCAGCTCGGTGCGAACGTGCGCGCCGCCGACCCGCACGTGGTCGAGGCGGCACACGGCATGGAGGACATCGTCCGGGTTGGACTGTCCGAACAGGAGCTGTCGGCGGCCGATGTGGTCGTGCTCCTGGCCGACCACGACGAGTTCGACTACGACCTGATCGAGAAGCACGCCAAGTACATTTTGGACACTCGCCGCCGCCTCTCCGGCCCCAACGTCGAGGTGATCTGACGTGCCATTGGTCATGTGCATCGCGGCCGCCCGGCCCAACTTCATGAAGATCAAGCCGGTGATGGACGCGCTTGAGGCCCGCGGCGCCGACGTGGCGCTCGTCCACACCGGACAGCACTACGACGCCGGGATGAACGACGTGTTCTTCCGCGACCTCGGGATCCGCCCGCCCGACCACCACCTCGGCACCGGCTCGGGCTCGCACGCCGAACAGACCGGGCGCGTGATGGCGGCGTTCGAGCCACTTGTCGGCCGCGAAAAGCCCGACGCGGTCGTGGTTGTCGGCGACGTCAACTCCACTCTGGCGTGCGCACTGGTCGGCGCCAAGGCCGGCGTGGTCGTGGCGCACGTGGAAGCCGGGCTGCGCAGCCGCAACTGGGGCATGCCCGAGGAGATCAACCGGGTCGTGGCCGACCGGGTGAGCGATCTGCTTTTCGCCGCGTCGCCGGACGCCGTGGACAACCTGCGCACGGAGGGGTACCACGAAGATCAAATCCATCTCGCGGGCAACGTCATGATCGACACCCTATTGACGAACCTCGACCGGGCGCTCGCCTCCGACGTCCTCGCCCGGCACGGGCTGACGCCCGGCGAATACGGTCTCGTGACCCTGCACCGTCCGTCCAACGTGGACGATCCGGCCACGCTCGACGCGATCCTCGGTGCGCTGGCGCAGATCTCGGCCTCGCTCCCGCTCATCATGCCGGTCCACCCGCGGACCGCCGCCCGCCTCGACGGCCGCAGCCCAGCGGGCCTGACGCTCACGCCACCCGCGGGTTATCTCGACTTCATCGCGCTGCAGGCCGGTGCACGGATGGTGCTGACCGACTCCGGCGGCATACAGGAGGAGACCACGGCGCTCGGCGTGCCATGCCTGACGCTGCGCGAGGAGACCGAGCGTCCGATCACCATCACCGAGGGCACCAACATCCTGGTAGGACTCGACCCCACGCGCATCGTCGAAACCGCCGCACGGGTCATGACCGACCCGCCCGCCAAGCGGTGCCCTGCGCTGTGGGACGGCAAGGCGGGCGACCGCATAGCCGACGCGCTGCTGGCCTATCTCGGCAGCGGCACGCGCCTGCGCCCGACCCAACTGCGCCCAGGAGCACGGGTGTAGCCAAAACGACAACCGGCCACGGGTGTAGCCAAAACGACAACCGGCGCGGGCAACTCCGGCGATTATCGATGCATGGGCCGTCGTGTGCTGAGTCGTCGGGACCGTTGTGCGGTTTCCCCGCCGCGATCGACCTGCCGGACACACAGGGGCGATACGTCATCGAAATCAGCGCCGGGCCGCTGAGTACACAGGACCCTCCACGTTCCGGCTGGAGACCGCCTGATCCCCTCCGGTCCGCCGATCGGTGCTAGCCGTGCGACTGATCGGCTGCCTGCACCTGGGTCGCCTCGCCCGGGGTGGCGTCGTCTACGTTGTACGCAGCCACCTCCGGCTGGGCGGGTCGGGGGTGGCTCTGCGCGTCGACCCTGCGCCGCTCGGCCTCCTCGGCCTCGCGCTGCGCCTTGGCCAACCGCTCCAGCTCGGCGGCGAGCTGCTGCTTGAGCTCGACCATCCGCTGCTCCAGCTGGACGATCTCATCGCGTGCCTGTGCGAGCCGCTCCTGCGCCTGCGCAGCCGCGGTCTCCTCGCTCTCGCGCAGCGCCTTGGCCTTGGTCAGCTCCGCTTGGGCCGTCTGGACTCCCGCCTCGGCCTGTTGCTTGGCTCCCGCGTGCGCCTGCTCGGCCTCGGCCTTCGCCGCAGCGACAAGCTTTTCGGCCTCAGCTTTGGCGCCGGCTTGCGCCTGCTCGGCCTCCGTCTTCGCCGCAGCGACAAGCTTTTCGGCATCGACTTTGGCCGCCGCCAGCACTTGCTCGGCTTGGTGTTTGGCCTGCTCGGTCTGAGACTGTCCGGCTGCCGCGAGTTTCTCGGCCTCGGCCTTGGCCGTTGCCAGGATCTGGTCGGCCTGTTGCTGCGCCTGCGCGGTCTGGGCCTGTGCCGCTGCCGCGAGTTTTTCGGCCTCGGCCTTGGCCGTGGCCGTGAGCTCTTGGGCCTGCGCCTTGGCCGCCGTCAGCGCCTGCTCCGCCGCTCGCATGGCCTGTGTCGCCTGGGCCTGCTCGGTCGCCGTGAGGGTTGAGGCCTCGGCCTTCGCCGCCGCGAGCGCCTCCTCGGACTGCTGCTTGGCCTCTTCGATGCGCTGCTGTGCTTGCTGCGCGGCCGTGGCAAGCCGTTGCTCGGCGTCGGCAATGCGCTGCTGCGCCTGCTGCGCCGCCGCTGCGAGCCGCTGCTCCGACTGCTGTTGCGCCTCGGTGAGCCGCCGCTCGGACTCCTGCTGCGCGGTAGTGAGCCGCTTTTCGACCTCCTGCTGCGCGGCAGCGAGCTGCTGGTCGGCCTGCTGTTGCGCGGCGGCGAGCCGTTGCTCGGCCTGCCGCTGTGCCGCCGCGAGCGCCTGCTCGCCGTGCTGCTTGGCCTGCGCCGCCTCGGCCTGTGCGGCCGTCACCATCTGCGAGGCCTGCTGTCTGGCCTGTGTCGCCTCGGCCTGTGCGGCCGCGAGGATCTGTGAGGCCTGCTGTGAGGCGCCCTCCATCTGCTGGCGAATCTCGGCCGCCGTGGCCGCCAGCCGCTGCTCCGATTCGGACCGTGCCTGCACGGCGAGCCGCTCGGCCTCCATTTTGGCCGCGTTGAGCCGCTGCTCCGCCTCGGCGTGCAGGGCGGCGGCCCGCTGCTCGGCCTCGGCCTTCGCCGCAGCGATGTCTTTTTCAGCCTGTACCCTGCGTCCGGCCACCTCGTTGGCCGCCGCCGTGCGCACGGCCTGCGCCTCCTGCTGCGCGTGGGCCAGCAGCTCGCGCGCCTCGGCCCGGACCCGCTGCATCTCCGCCTCGAAGTCGGCGCGGCGCTTCTCATCGGCCGCCATCTCCTCCTTGCGGCGCGAGGCGAGCGCGAGGTCGAAGTCTCTGACCGCGAGCGAGGTGCGCTCGCGCGCGTCGGCCAGCAGGCGCTCGGCCTCGGCCCGCTGATCGGCGATCTCCTGCTGGGCCTCGCCGACGATGGCGGCCGCCTGCTCCTCGGCCAGCAGCAGGATCTGCTCGACCCGCCCGCCCAGGTGGCGGAAGGACACGCGGGACGGGATGGCACGGCGTGCCGCGTCGGCGAGCTCGACCTGCAATTGCTGCACCTGGCCGGCGAGCGCCTGCACTTGGGCGAACGCCTGATCGCGCTCGGCCTGCAGGGTCGCGATGTCGGATTCGGCTCTCGCGACGTAGTTTTCCACCTGGCGTTTGTCGTAACCGCGCAGGGCCACGTCAAAGCTTGGTTCGGAGGCTACGCCCTCGCCTAGTGCAAACAGGTCTCCGCCGTGGGACATGGCCACCATCTTCACACAGAAAGTCCTGGCTTACCTGTCCAGGGGGTCAGGTCAGCCAGGACTTTTTGATTAATCGACTATTGCCGCCTCAGCAGCCCAACAGATTGGTCTGTGATGGTCCTGATTAGTCCTTGGCCTTGCTCTTGTCGGCGGTCGGGAGCGACGGCACGATGCCCGCCAGGCCGGAGAGCATCTGGCCCAGCTGCGCGGTGACCGCGTCCTTCTGCCTGGTGAGCTCCTCGACCTCGCGACGCGCCGCACCCGTGGTGAGCTCGGCCTCGTTGCGGGCCTCGCTGACCAGGCGGTGCGCCTCGGCCTTGGCCTCGTTGAGCGCCTTCTCCGCGGCCAGGCGCGCCTTCTCGACCGTGTCGTGCGCGCTGCGCTCGGACTCGACGCGGCGTGCCTCGGCCCGCTGCTCGATCTCCTTGGCCCGGTCTTCTGCCGCGCGTGCCCGCTCCTCGGCCTCGCCGACCAGCTTCTGCGTGGCGGCGACGGCGGCGGAGTGGCGCTGCGTCTCCTCGCGCTCGGACTTCTCCCGGCGCTCGGCGAGCTCCAGGGCCAACGCCTGCAGGTCCTTGTCGCGCTTGTCGCGCGCGTCTGCGAGCATCTTCGATGCCTCGGCGCGCTTCTCCTCGGCCTCGCGGGCGGCCTTGGCCCGCAGCTGAGTGATCTCGCGCTCGGCGGTCGCCCGCAGCGTCGCGACCTCACGCTCGACCGTCGCCTTGAGCTCGGCCACCTCATGTGCGGTGGACGTGCGCAGCTGCTTGGTCTCGCGGTCGGCGTCGGCGCGCAGCGTGTCGGCCTCGCGGCGGGCCTGCACCCGCACCTCGGCGGCCTCGCGCTCGGCGGCCGTGCGCACATTGCCCGCCTCGCGCTCGGCTGTGGCCTTCATGGCCGCGGCCTCGGCACGTGCCTTGTCGGTGATCTCGCGGGCCTCGAGGCGCGCGGCCGAGAGGATGCCCTCCGCCTCCCGCTTTGCCTCGCCCCGATGGTCGTTGGCCTGCTCCTCGGCCAGCCGCAGGATCTGCTCGACGCGCGTGCCGAGACCCGAAAGGGTGGGCCGGCTGTTCTCCTCAAGCTGCTTGCTGGCGTCGCCGAGCTTCTGCTCGACGGCGGCCAGGCGCTGCTCGGCCTGGCGCAGGCGACGCTGCGCGTCGTTCATGCGCTGCTCGGCCTCGTTGCGCGCGCCCTCGGCCTGGGTCAGGAGGTTGCTCAACCGCTGAAGCTGGGCGTCGACCTGCCCGCGATCATAGCCACGAAGGACGATGCTGAAATCCTGCTGTGTGCTCACGGCACCTTCAAAGAAGTCCATGCTGTTGGGGGAAGCTTGCTGCTGGGGCATTCGCACATACTCCCAGATGCACCCCCGGCTTTTGCAATAGCATGGCGCCAGTTTTGCTGCGGGAAAATGTGCCGATCACTAGACGCCGCTAAATCTATTGATCGCACTCAGATGCCGCGCCCGTTTTTCCTGATCTCCAACCCCGAGTCCCGCGGTGGGCGCTAGGCACAGAACGCCGACTTTGCCCTGGTGAGAGTTGCGGTGCACCTCGTACGCGGCCTGCCCCGTCTGATCGAGTGGGAACGTCTTGGATAGGGTGGGATGGATGCGACCGAGATCGATGAGCCGGTTGGCCTCCCATGCTTCCCGATAGTTCGCGAAGTGGCTTCCGATAATCCTTTTGAGTGACATCCAGAGGTACCGGTTGTCGTAATGGTGGTCGTATCCGCTCGTCGAGGCACAGGTGACGATCGTGCCGCCGCGCTTGGTCACGAAGACGCTCGCGCCGAACGTCTCCCGCCCAGGGTGCTCGAAGACGATGTCGGGATCCTCGCCACCGGTCAGTTCGCGGATGCGCGCGCCGAACCGCTTCCACTCGTTCGGGTCCTGGGTGTGCTCGTCGGCCCAGAACCTGTAGCCCTCCGCCGCGCGGTCGATGATGAGCTCCGCTCCCATTCTGCGGCAGAGCTCGGCCTTGTCCGGACTGGACACCACACACACCGGGATCGCCCCGCCGTGCAGCGCCATCTGGGTCGCGTACGAGCCGAGCCCACCGCTGGCTCCCCAGATCAGCACCACGTCGCCCTGCTTCATATTGGCGCCGTTGTGCGAGACCAGCTGGCGATAGGCGGTCGAATTCACCAGCCCCGGAGCGGCCGCCTCCTCCCAAGTCAGGTGTGCGGGCTTGGGCATCAGTTGGTTGGCCTTCACGACGGCCAGCTCGGCCAGGCCGCCGAAGTTGGTCTCGAAGCCCCAGATGCGTTGCTGCGGATCGAGCATCGTGTCGTCGTGCCCGGCCGCGTCTTCGAGCTCGACGCTCAGGCAGTGGGCAACGATCTGGTCACCCGGCTTCCACTTGGTGACCCCGGGCCCGACCCGCAGCACCACTCCAGCCGCGTCCGAGCCGACCACGTGATAGGGCAGATCGTGTCGCGCGGTCAGGGGCGAGACCTTGCCGTAGCGCTTCAGGAAGGCGAAGGTGGACAGCGGCTCGAAGATCGACGTCCACACCGTGTTGTAGTTGATCGCGCTCGCCATGACCGCGATCAATGCCTCTCCGGGAGCAAGCGAGGGCGTCGGCACCTCCTGCACATGTAGCGACTTTCGTGGATCCTTCTCATGGGTCTCGAGACCGTCGAACATGGAGGTTTCTTCGGCGCGGACGACCACGCCCCGATAGCTGTCAGGAATCTTGATGGAGGCGAGCGCGTCCAGGTCGCCGCCCATGATCGCATCGAGGATCTGTCGCATACCCCTTGACGTTACTGCCGAGTAGGAAAGCGCGTCACCGAACTGTGAAAAAGTCCATTGGCGGGAGCCGAAGCCGTGCTTGCGTAGCCCTCTGGGGAGAACTCGGGCTCTGACTGTGTTCAGGCGAAGCCGTGCCCTCGCGCGGGTGGCCGCGGCCGTGGATCGAACCGGGGCTGTCGCGCTCACTGCCACCCCTTCCACGGCGGTGCAAGGTCCATGGCGGGGTGGTCCGCGGCCACCCGCCGGGGAGAACTCTGCCGGGGTGGCGCAAACGTGAGGCGATGACGATACTCACGGAGCATGGGCCCCGGCCGCGGTGAGACACAGCGCGTGGAGACACTGCGCCGCGATCTGGCCCACGCCATGCGCACCGGGCCGTTCTCCGCCGTGCTGCACCTCGCGATCGAGGCGAGCCGGCTGCGGCTGGAGGAGATACAGGAACGCCTTGGCGCGCAAGGGATTTCGGTCAGCCTCACGACGCTGAGCTACTGGCGGCGCGGGCGCAGCCGGCCCGAGCGGCCCGAGTCATTGAAGGCCGTGCGGTCGCTCGAAGACATCCTCGGGCTGCCGGCCGACTCGCTGATCGCCCAGTTGGGCCCGCGCCGCCCGCGCGGGCGGTGGCTGTCGCACCCGCCGGGCACGATCGACATCGATCGGCTGTTCCAGGACTCGGTCAGCGTGGCCAAGATGCTCGACGAGCTCGACAACCGGATGCATCACGAGCTGACCCGGCTGAGCCTGCACGACATGTACTTCGTGGGGCCGCAGCGGCAGGAGACGAATCTGACCGTGCGGCAGGTGCTGCGGGCCAACGTGGACCGGGTCTCGCGGGCCGTGGCCGTGTTTCGCACCGACGACCCGACGCATCCCCACCTGCGGATCAACGCGGTGCGCAACTGCCGGGTGGGGCGGGTGCGCTCCGACGTGGACGGTGGGCTGCTCGCGGCCGAGCTGGTGTTCGACCGGGTGCTGTCGCAGGGCGAGACCGTGGTCGTGGAGTACGAGTTCATCTCGAAGTCGGTGGAGCCGACCGACATCTATTTTCGTGGCTTCGCCGCTCCGGTCGGGGAGTATGTGCTCCTCGTGCAGTTCGACGCGAACGCGGTACCGGCAAGATGTTTCAGGTTTGAAAGACGTGGGGTGAGCGCGCCCGATCAGGGGGTGCGGGAGGTCTGGATCGGCAACACCCACGGGGCTCATCTCGTCGCCTACGACGTGCCGCCCGGGATCGTGGGCATGCGCTGGGAGTGGGAGTGAGCACTCCTCCCCGGCGCTCACTCCCTGGATCTCTGCAGCTGGATCTTTGCCGCTGGTGGTGCCCCGCCGCCCCCCGGCCGGGCCCAACTAGCGCCGACCAGAGGGGACGATGCGCAGAGGCTAGCGCCGGGATTGATCGCCGCGGAACCCCGTTTCACAGGTGCTAAACAATTAGCACCGCAAAACTGTTTATGAAAGTTAAACGCGTTGGACGGAACACCACCCCACCGCGGCGGTGGTCGGAGAGGCCGCGAATTTTCATCGCGAAGCGGTGAAAAACTACGGACGGAACATCACGTTTAACTGATCCCACGTTCTTGGCGCGGGTCTTTCGGCAGCGAAGCGGCCAGAGAAGACCCGCTGCCTAAGATAGACGTTGGTCGGCGTCGACGGGTTGCACCAGTTCCACGAGAACGCCGCCGGCATCCTTGGGGTGGATGAAGTTTATGCGCGAGCCGGCGGTGCCGCGCTTCGGCTCTTCGTATAGCAGCCGGACACCTTTTCCGCGGAGCGCAGCGCAGGTCGCATCGATATCTATCACAGTGTACGCCACCTGCTGCACGCCAGGACCGCTGCGCTCAAGGAACTTGCCGATCGGCGACTCGGGCCGCAGCGGAGCCAGCAGCTGCACGTGACCACCCGCGGGCGTGGGCCCGACCTGAAGCATCGCCTCGCGCACCCCCTGCTCCTCGTTGGTCTCCACGTGGACACAGGTCATGCCGAAGGTACTCTGATAGAAGTCGATCGCCTCGTCCAGGTCGGGCACGGCCACCCCGATGTGGTCGATGCGGAGCAGGCCGATGGGTGTGACATGGTTCGCAGACGCCTCGAAGCTCATACCGTTAGTCTGACCTGAATCATCGTTAAGCTGTGAGAGGGTCCCGTTATGACATCCGTCATCGTCAGCGGCGCGCGCACCCCGATGGGGCGGCTGCTGGGCAACCTGAAGGACCTGCAGGCGACGCAGCTCGGCGCGGCCGCGATCAAGGCCGCGCTTGCGCGCGGCGGGGTGGCACCGGAGCAGGTGCAATACGTGATCATGGGGCAGGTGCTGCAGGCGGGCGCGGGCCAGATCCCGGCACGCCAGGCGGCCGTGGGCGCGGGCATCCCGATGAGCGTGCCGGCGCTGACTGTCAACAAGGTGTGCCTGTCCGGGCTCGACGCGATCGCGCTGGCCGACCAGCTGATCCGGGCGGGCGAGTTCGACATCGTGGTGGCGGGCGGCATGGAGTCCATGACCAACGCGCCCCACCTGCTCGTCGGGCAGCGCAGCGGATATAAATATGGCGATGTGGTGGTCAAGGATCACATGGCGCTCGATGGCCTGACCGATGCCTATGACTGCTGCTCGATGGGTGAGTCCACCGAGCGCGCGGGCACCAAGCTGGCGATCTCGCGGCAGGAGCAGGACGAGTTCGCCGCGCAGTCGCACCAGCGTGCCGCCGCCGCGCAGAAAAACGGGGCCTTCGCCGAGGAGATCGCGCCGCTGTCTATACCGCAGCGCAAGGGGGACCCGATGGTGCTCGCGGAGGATGAGGGGGTGCGCGCGGACACGACGGTCGAGGTGCTGGCCAAGCTGAGGCCCGCCTTCACCAAGGATGGCACGATCACGGCGGGCTCGTCGTCGCCCATTTCGGATGGTGCGGCGGCGGTCGTGGTGATGCGCAAGGAAAAGGCCGAGTCCCTTGGGTTGCCATGGATTGCGGAGATAGGCGCGCACGGCAACGTCGCGGGGCCGGACAACTCGCTGCACTCCCAGCCGTCCAACGCCATCCAGCACGCGCTGCGCAAGGCCGGGCTGTCGGTGTCCGATCTGGACCTGGTCGAGATCAACGAGGCGTTCGCGGCCGTGGGCATCCAGTCTACGCGTGACCTGGGCATCGATCCGTCCATCGTGAACGTCAACGGTGGCGCGATCGCGCTCGGCCATCCGATCGGCATGTCCGGCGCGCGCCTGGCGCTGACCCTCGCCTTGGAGCTGAAGCGGCGTGGTGGCGGGCTGGGTGCGGCCGCGCTGTGTGGCGGCGGCGGTCAGGGCGACGCGCTGCTGCTGCGGGTGCCATGAGTTCCGTCGAGACGCTTGTCGACCGGGCGCGGGCGGGTGACCCGCGCGCGGTCGCGCGGCTGATAACCCTTGTGGAGAGCGGGGATTCGGCCCTGCCCCAGATCGCCGCGCTGCTCGGGCCGACGTCGGTCAAGGCGCGGGTCATCGGCGTCACCGGCGCACCCGGGGTGGGCAAGTCGACCACGACCAACGAGCTGGTGCGCACGTTCCGCAAGCTCGACCGGCGGGTGGGAGTGCTCGCGGTCGATCCGTCATCGCCGTTCACGGGCGGGGCAATCCTGGGCGATCGCGTGCGCATGCAGGACCACGCCACCGATCCGGGGGTCTACATCCGGTCCATGTCCAGCCGAGGCCACCTGGGCGGGTTGGCCGCGGCCACTCCCGCTGCGGTGCGGGTGCTCGCCGGTGCCGGGTGCGACATCGTGCTCGTCGAGACCGTCGGGGTGGGGCAGGCCGAGGTCGAGATCGCGAGCCTGGCCGACACCACGCTGGTCCTGCTGGCCCCCGGCATGGGCGACGCGATCCAGGCCGTGAAGGCGGGCATCCTCGAGGTCGCCGACGTGTTCGTGGTGAACAAGTCCGATCGCGACGGTGCCGACGCGACCTATCGCGACATCCAGGGCATGATCGCGCTCGGTGAGCGGGCGGCCGGGCAGTGGCGGCCGCAGGTGGTGAAGGCGTCGGCCGCGCGGGCCGAGGGCATCGAAGGCATCGTCGAGGCGGTCGACAAGCATCACGAGTGGCTCGCTCGCACCGGGGAGCTCGTGCGCAGGCGCGAGCATCGGGCCGCCTCCGAGATCGAGGCGTTGGTGCTGGCCGAGTTGCGCGCCCGCTTCGCGGAGCTGCCCGGGGTCGGGCTGCAGGAGCTCGCGGCCCAGGTGGCCGCCGGCGAACTCGACCCCTATGCGGCGGCGGACCGCTTGCTAGACGAAGTGTCGTCGTAGACCTTTGGGCGCGTCGATTGTTGTGGGGCGGCGGTTGGTTGCTCGGCGGGGTGTCGTCGTAGACCTTTGGGCGCGTCGATTGTTGTGGGGCGGCGGTTGGTTGCTCGGCGGGGTGTCGTCGTAGATCTCTGGGCGCGTCGATTGTTGTGGGACGGCGGTTGGTTGCTCGACCAAGTCTCATCGCAATAGGCCGACCGGCGAGCCCGGGACCACTCTTTTTCGCGCTACGTCTCTGCTCCGAATAGCCGGAGCAGAGACGTAGCGCGCGAAAGTGCGCTGCCGATCCCGCGGGGTTCGGCAGCGCAAACCCGCGGGGTTTCGAATGTCGGAGGGCTTGGCTAAGGTGAGGCAGCCGTTGAGAACCCTTACATTGCTGCTCTAGCCCCTCGGAGGAATCAGTGACCGGTTGGTCCGTCATGCTGCGAGGCATCCGGCACCGATCCGGCCGGTCGCTGGTGGTGCTGCTGCTCGCCGCGTTCGCGATCCTGGCGTGCGTGCTTGTCCCGGCCTACGGGCGCGCGGCCGCGCAATCGGTGCTCACCGACGCGGTCCTGGCCGCGCCGCAGACTGCGGCTTCGCTGACGATCAGTGCCGAGAGCAGTGCCGCCGGAGCGCAGGGCGGCGCGTTCGATCCGGCGCAGCAGTCGGTGGCCGAGGCAAAGGTGTTTGTGGACGGTGCGCTGGCCAAGGCGCCGAGTCTGGCCCGGGTGGTCGACCGGCCGATCACGAGCGTCGAGTCCGACGTGCGGGTCGCCGACCACGCGGCGCTGCTGACGTGGCGGCTGGGCGTGTGCGACCGGCTGGAGATCACCGACGGGCAGTGCGCCATCGACTCCGAGCAGGCCGTGGTCAGTGAGCGATCGGCCGCGCTGGCCGGGCTCAAGGTGGGCGACCGGATCCCGCTCGACAGGGCCAAATCGCTGCAGGTGACCGGGTTTTACCGGCCGCGCGAGCCGTCGTCTGTCTACTGGGGCAACAGCGCATATTTCGCGCATGCCGAGGGATCGCGGCTCGACGCTGTGTTCGCCGGCTCGGAGGATGACGTGCGGGCCGCGGCCACCTCGGCGATCACGGCCAAGCTGACTTACCCGCTCAAGCCCGAGGCGGTGCGGCTCGACGCGATGTCTGGGCTGCGCTCCGAGTTGGGCGCGTTGGGCTTGGCGCTCAACGCCGTGGAGCTCAAGCTGGAGACCGCGCTGCTTGCCATCGCCGATGAGGTGGCGCGCGATCAGGCCGCGCTGACCGCGTCGGTGCCGGTGATCGCCGTGCCCCTGCTGTTGCTGGCGTTCGTCGTGCTGTTCCTGATCGTGGCGGCGCTCGCCGAGGACCGGGCGCCCGAGCTCGCGCTGGCCCGGCTGCGCGGGTTCCCAGCCGTGCGGGTGGCGCGGTTCGGGCTCGGCGAGACCCTGTTCCTCATCGTGCTCGGCGCGCCGCTCGGGCTGGTGGGCGGGCTCGCGCTGACCGAGCTGACCGCGCGCACGCTGCTGGCCCCGGGCACGCATGTCGAGCCGCGCTGGCCGGTCTATGTGGCCGCGGCGGCGGGTTTGGCGTTCGCGATTGTGGCCGCGTGGTTGGCCACCCGGCGGATCAGTGGGCGCGGGGTGCTGACGTTGCTGCGGCGGGTGCCGCAGCGCGCAACCGCCAAATCCGGTGTGGCGGAAGCGATTGTGGGGACGCTTGCGGTGGTCGGCCTGGTGGCCGCCCTTCAAGATAGCGGGGGGTCCGTGAAACTCCTCGCGCCCGCCGCCATCGCCCTGCTGGCCGGGCTGATCGCCGGACGGCTGCTGACCGGGTGGGCGCGGCTGCGCCTGGCCATCGCGCGCCGCCGCGGTCACCTCGCCGGGCTCCTGGCAGCGGCCCAACTGGCCCGCCGACCGGGCGCGGCTCGCATGGCGG
>NZ_QJUG01000460.1 GCF_003426775.1 Allorhizocola rhizosphaerae
CCGAGGCGGCCGCCGCCGGCGTGCCCGTGCGGTTCCTGCCCGCGGCGTACACGCTGCGCGAGCTGACCGCCGAGGCGCAACGCCTCGTCGGCGACGGCCGCGTCGTGGAGGCCGCGCCAAAGGCGGACGCCAGCGGGCTGACCGCCACCGTCCCGCGCACCGTGCCAGGCGCCACCATCCTGAGCGCGGCGGGGATCCCTGTCACCGTGACGGCCGGTGACCCGCCCCGGGCCACCGGCCGCCAGGCCGATACGCCGCAGTTCTGGGGCGGCGCCAGGTACACGGTCATCGCGAACCGGCCGTGCAGCACGGGATTCACCGTCAAGCGGGAGGGCCTGCCGCTGCCGTCCCGGTTGATGCTCACCGCGGCGCACTGCGCCCGATCGACCGGTGGCAACGTCACCATCACGGGACAGCCGGACCCGGCGGGCACCGTCGAGGCGGGCAGCATGAGCGACTGCCGCGACACGATGCTGTTGCAACTGCCCAACGGCGCGGCGGGCAGCGTCTACACCGGCTCGTGGAACTCGGCCAACGGGGCGGTGGTCGGTCAGGGTACCGGCATCACGGCGGAGCCGGATTTCGTCGGCAACCTCGTCACCACCAGCGGCGCGGACACCGGCGAGCACGCCAATCTGCGGGTCGAGGCGGTGAACGCGGCCGCACAGTTCCTCGACGTCACCCGGTGCCTCCTGGTGACACCGCTCATCCGGGCGCGCACGACAAGCGCCCAATGCGCCGTGGGACCCGGCGACAGCGGCGGTCCCGTGTGGTCGGGCACCGCCATCCGGGGACGCGGCACCATCGTCGGCGGCACCGAAGGCGTGGAAGGGGAACGGGCCGGGTGCCCTTCGGCCGCGCCCTCCGGCGCGCCGCAGCTCGGGTTCAAATCGGTGTTCTACGCGCCGTTACTGCGCCCGACGGGCGATCCGATGACCGGATCACTCCAGCACTACGGCCTCACGCTCGTACCGTAACGGCGTGCGCCGGGCGAGCCCCTTCCGGATGCCGGAAGGGGCTTGGCGTGTCCTGCCGTGCCACAGGCGAGAAAAGTCCATCGATGTCTACTACACTCGGACACGCCCGGCAGGTGATGGCCGGTGTGGTGAAGACAGCGGAAGTTTCCCAATAGCGACACTCGGCCGGACCCGGCGCAGGCGCGCACGGCCGTCGAGTTCATCGGCGCGCTGCGACGGCTGGAGACCTGGGCGGGGCGGGCTTCCGGCCCTTGCAGAAGCGGGCCGCCAAGGCCGGAGACTCGTTGCCGCGCAGCACGGTCACCGGGATGCTGGCACGCGACAGACCGCCCCGGGACGATCTGCTGGCCGAGCTGGTACGCGCCTGCTAATGCGGCGAGGACGAGGGCGCCCGCTGGGTCGCGGCCAGGCGCCGGATCGCCGCGAACGAGCCGCCCGCACCGTCGCCGCCCGCCACGCCCAGGATGAGCCCCAAGACGCAGCCGCTGCGGTGCACCAAAACACTCCAAAGATCGCCATAGCTACGTCGGCAAGACGACCCGCAACAACCGCATCTCGGCAGATCCGGGCGTTCAATGGTGCGCCGTCGCCCAGATCCTTTGTACGGAACGGGTTCCGTTCTGATACGAGGTCCAGCTTGTCTGATGAGGGCCCCGTTCGGAGACGGGCCCAAACATCGCGATAGTCGTATGTGGATGTCCAGGCTGATCGCTGGCGGATGGCCTAGGGTGACCGCGAGGAAGCTCCACCACGACCAGCCGCCGACTTCCGCCACGCGTCGCTTCTGGAAATTCCCCTTCATGACTTTTGCCCTCGGCGCAGCTTGGAATCGCCCAACACGACCCGATCAGCGCAGTACTCGTGCC
>NZ_QJUG01000461.1 GCF_003426775.1 Allorhizocola rhizosphaerae
CCAAACACCAACGCCACCGCATCAGGCACAGCAGCAACCCGCGCCTCAAACAACTCCCCCAACGACCCATCCACCACATCCACCACAGTCGCGTTCCAACCCTCAACCACCAACCCACGATCCGCACCCAACACATCCACCGCGCCCACGGTGACGCCAGGATCGGCGGCGATCTGCTCCAGCACGGACCGCAGCGCGCCGACGATGCGCTCGACGGTCGGGTGATCGAAGATCTCAGCGCTGTAGAGGACAGCGCCCGTGATACCTGAGCCGGCATCCTCGCGCAGCAGCAGCTCCAGGTCGAATTTGGCCGAGCCGGTGTCCACGATGGAGCCCGGCTCCGCTTGCACGCCCGGCAGCTTCAGCTCGGCCCCGGCTCCGCTCTCCAGTGCCAGACACACTTGGAACAGCGGGTGCCGCGACAGCGAACGCACGGGATTGAGCGCCTCAAGCAGGCGATCGAACGGCATGTCCTGGTGGGCATAAGCTTCGAGGTCAGCCGCGCGAACCCGAGCAAGCAACTCGCGGAAGGCCGGGTCGCCCGACACATCCGTACGCAGCACCAGCATGTTGACGAAGAACCCGACCATGTCGTCGAGCGCGTCGTCCGACCGGCCCGCCACCGGCGATCCGATCGGAACATCGTCTCCTGCACCGAACCGCGCCAACGTCACGGCCAGCGCGGCCTGCAACACCATGAACAGCGTGCACTTCTCGGCACGGGCGAGCTCGACCAGCCGCCTGTGCAGCTCCTCGTCCCACTGGACAACCACCGCTCCACCACGATGCCCGGCAACCACCGGACGTGGCCGGTCGAACGGCAGCCCAAGCTCCTCAGGAAGGCCCGCGAGCCTCTCGCGCCAGAATGCGAGTTCCTTGGCGAACGCACTGTCCGGGTTGGACTCGTCGCCGAGCATCTCCCGCTGCCAGAGCGCATAATCGGCGTACTGCACCGGCAGGGCGGCCCAATCGGGCGCCTTTCCACCGACCCGCGCTGCATAGGCCGTTGCCAGATCCGCGAACAGCGGCCGCACCGACAGCCCGTCGGTCGCGATGTGATGCAGCAGCACGAGCAACACACACTCGTCACGACCATCCACATCGAACAGCGCGACCCGGATCGGCGGCTCGGTCGCGATGTCGAACAGGTGCCCGGCAGCCGCACGCAGCTCCCCGTCAAGGGAGACCGCGTCGACCCGTTGGCACGCAAAGACAACCTGATCGTCTTCCAGCACCCGCTGGCACGGCTCACCCTCACTGGAGTCGAACACGGTGCGCAGCACCTCGTGCCGCCGCACCACGTCCCCGAAGGCGGCCCGCAGGGCTTCGACATTCAGTTCGCCCCGAAGCCGTACCGACAGCGGCACATTGTAGGTGGCGCTCGGCCCCTCAAGCTTGTTCAGGAACCACAACCGGTGCTGCGCATACGAGAGGGGCACTGTTTCGGGCCGCCTCCCCGCCACCAACTCGGGCCGCCTAGTCCCATTCGACTTGCGCTGAATCAACGCCACCGGCGTCGGACTGTGGAAGACATCTGCGATCGTCAGATTCAGCCCAAGCGCCGTGCTGGCCCGAGCCGCCAGCCGGGCCGCAAGCAGCGAATGCCCACCCAGGTCGAAGAAGCTGTCATCAATCGAGACCGTTTGCACACCGAGAACCTCCGCAAACAGCCCACAAAGAATCTCTTCCTCGGGTGTACGCGGCTTGCGCCCGGC
>NZ_QJUG01000462.1 GCF_003426775.1 Allorhizocola rhizosphaerae
TGCGGGCCGGGATAGGCGAACCATGCGACAACGGCGAGCACCACGCCCAGCGCCGCGATGCCGATCCAACTCCAGCGCTCTACGCTCACTGTTCCCCCGTTCGTTGAGCTGGTACCGAGGGACGATAGTGGGTGATCGCCCGCGCCGCCAGATCCCTGGTCGCCGACCGGTTGGCCCAGCTGCCGAACACGATCGACGCGCCGGGCACGACCTTCGCGGCGACCCGTTTGACCGCGCGCATGCCGGCCATCCTGGCCAGCTTGAGGCTGAGCTGGCCGACCACCCGGGCCGTGCCGCCCGACGAGACCATCGCGGTGCCCGCCGTGGTCCGGCCCGCCGCAACGCCCAGGGCCAGCCGGGCCGCGGACGCCATGCCGTGAACCCGTTGCAGCACAAGCAGATCCGTGGCCCGGTCCGGATCCTGCGGATCGTGCCCGTACGCCGCCGCGATGCTGAGCACCATGCGCGCCTGATTCCAGGCCAGCACACCGAAGTCGACGATCGCGCCGGGCAGCCCGGCCGCGCCCGACACGGCGCCGGTCAGCGACGCCAGGTTGGCGAACTTCTTCGCGGCGATCTGCGCGAGGTCATCGGCTGACACGTGCGGTTGGACGGTGCGCACATAGGCCGTCCACGCCGCCGCGCGCGGGCCGAGCACCCGCACCGCCTCGGCGGCCAGATGCTCGGGGGCGTAGGTCGGGTCGGCACGCATCCGGTTCCAAAGTCCGGCCGGGGGAGAGTCGAGCTCGGGTTCCGTCACGCGGGGGAGCGTACCGCCAATTGTCCAGCGAGGATGGTGGGTGCCTGGGCGAGCGAGGGGCCGTACCAGGTGAGGTGCCTTCCGGAAATCAAGGCATATCCGGTACCGGCAAAGGCCTCCGGCCCATCGTCCACAGTGAACGGATAGGGCTCGTCGGGGAGCACGACCAGGTCGGGCCGGGTAGCGCGGATCTCGTCCAGCGACGGTCGTGGATAGCGTCCGGGCGACGACGCGTAGACGTTGACGATGCCCAACCGGCGCAGCACGTCTCCGGCGAACGTATCCGAGCCGAGCACGACCCAAGGCCGCCGCCACACCGGGATCACCGCCCGCGCCTGTCCGGCCGGTGCCACACCCGCCCAAGCCGCACGGGCCGACTCCAGCCAACCGGGCGTACCCGCGCCCAGGAACCCCATCAGCTCACCGAGCTCGTGCAAGGCCCCGTCGACCGTGCGCGGATAGGTCACATACACGTGCACGCCCGCCTCACGCAGCGCAGCGGCGTCCTGCTCCCGGTTCTCCTCGACGTTCATGAGCACGACGTCTGGCCGCAGCGCGAAAACGCGCGCCAGGTCGGGATATTTGCTGCCGCCGACCCGAGCGACATCGAGCCCTTCCGGATGCGTGCAGTAGTCGGTGGCGCCGACCAATACCTGTGGGCACGTCACCGCGACCGCCTCGGTCAGCGACGGGACCAGCGACACCACCCGCGTCACGCTCAACCCTCAAGCATTCCGCGGCGGTCCTGCTTCTTCCTGGACCGGTGACGTTTCTCCTGCAGTCGGCGTTCGCGCGCGGCGCGGCTCGGCTTGGTCGGCCTGCGCGGCGGCCCGGGTGGCGCGACCGCCT
>NZ_QJUG01000463.1 GCF_003426775.1 Allorhizocola rhizosphaerae
CTAGCTTGTTCTTTAAGGTTCGAGAGACCCCGCTGTCGTATGTGGACAGCCCTTGGTCGATCATTCTTCTTGTCGAGGGAAGAACATCAATCATCCAAGGGCTGTCGGTGATAAGTGTGCACGATCCGGTTGTGGGCAAGGCGTTCGGGTGGTTGCGGCGGTTCCGCAAGGAGTTCTACGCCTGCTTGACCACACGCCAGGATGCGTTGTTCGAGTTGGCCGATGCGGTGTTGTGCGCAGACGGGCCGGTCCGGTCGCTGGCCGAGCTGTCGCTGGTCGGTGAGCACCGCCGCGGTCATGGATCGTCGTATGGCGCCGTGGTCGACGGCCGTATCGATGTCGAGCGGCTGCGTAGCGCGCTGGCGGGGGTGCCGTTGCCTCGGGCCGCGGATGGCCGGCTCGTACTGGCCGTCGACATCACCAGCTGGCTGCGGCCGGAGGCGCACACGTCACCGCAGCGGATCTTGTGTCACACCTACGGCCGAGGCAAGGACCAAGCAATCATGATTCCGGGCTGGCCGTACTCCATGGTCGTGGCCTTGGAACCGGGTCGTAGTTCATGGACTGCGCCGCTGGACGTCGTGCGCCTGGCCCCGGGTGTCGACGCCGCCACCGTCACCGCGGCGCAGTTGCGTGCACTGATCGGCCGGCTGACTGCGGCCGGGCAATACAAGCCCGGTGACCCGCAGATTCTGATCGTGGCCGACGCAGGGTATGACGGGCCGCGGCTGGCGTGGCTGCTGCGTGACCTTCCGGTGCAGATCCTGGCCCGGATGCGTGCCGACCGGGTCCTGCGTCGCGCGACACCGCCGTGGATTGCGCGGGTGCACGGCGGCCGCAAGCCCCGCCACGGCGGCGAATTCGTCTTCGGTGACCCCGCTACCTGGGGTGACCCGGACGTGGCCACCACCACCCAGACCCGCCTCTACGGCACGGCCAGCGCCCTGGCCTGGGACCGGTTGCATCCCAGGCTCACCCGCCGCGCCGCGTGGACGGGATCCGGTGAGCTGCCCATCATCGCCGGCACCGTCATCCGGCTGCAGGTCGACCGGCTGCCCTCCGGAGCGATCCCGAAACCGGTGTGGCTGTGGTGGTCTGGCGTGCATGCCACTGACACCACCACACCGGCCGACCTCGACCGGCTGTGGCAGACATTCTTGCGCCGCTTCGATATCGAGCACACCTTCCGGATGTTGAAGCAGACACTGGGCTGGACCAGCCCGAAGATCCGCAGCCCCGACGCAGCCGACCGGTGGACCTGGCTGATCCTTGCCGCCTACACCCAACTGCGGCTGGCGCGACCACTAGTCGCAGACCTACGCCGCCCATGGGAGAAACCAGCCGAACCGGACCGGCTCACCCCAGCCCGTGTCCGCCGCGCATTTCGGCACCTGCGCAATAACACCGCCTGCCCAGCCGCCGCGCCGAAACCCACCCGACCAGGACCCGGCCGACCACCCGGCAGACCCAACCACCAACCCACCAACCGCTACGACGTCCACGTCGTCACCAGCAACCAGGCCAGCAAACCGAAACCCAAGACCAAGAAGTCAGTCAATCCCCGACCGCGCCGCACAGGTTAAAAGTCAAGCTAGG
>NZ_QJUG01000464.1 GCF_003426775.1 Allorhizocola rhizosphaerae
CGCGTCGGAGCTGTTCGAGAGCCCGGCCAAGCTGCGCCGCGCTTTGCTGAGTGCGCCGCCCGCGGCCCGCGCCGTGCTCGACCGGCTGGCCGAGGGCCCGCCCGTGGGCATGATCTCCTCGCCCACGGAGCCCGTGGCCTGGCTGCTGGAAAACGGGCTGCTGGTCGAGGTCTCGGACGGCGCGGTCGAGCTGCCACGCGAGCTGGGCCTGCTGTTGCGGCGCGAGGCCGGGCCGCTCGGGCAGCTGCACCCGGCCCCGCCACCGGTGGCATCGCCCGCGCAACGACAGTCCAGCGTGGACAATGCCGGCGCGGGGCAGGCGATGAGCGCGGTCCGGCACACCGAAGACCTGCTGGAGGCGCTGACTGCTGATCCCGCGCCGGTGCTGCGCGGCGGGGGCATGGGCGTGCTGGCGCACCGGCGCCTGGCCAAGGCGGCGCAGGTGTCCGAACAGGACGCCGCACTCTTCCTTGAGGTCGCCCACGCGGCGGGCCTGATCGGGGAGCTGGAGACGTCCAGCGAGACGACGTTCATCCCGACGTCGGGTTATGACCAGTGGCGGGCCTCACCCGTGGCGCAGCGCTGGGCACGCCTCGCCAACGCCTGGCTCGCCATGTCGCGCCAGGCGTCGCTGGCCGGCCGGCGCGACGAGAAGGACCGGCCCATGACCGTCCTATCGCCACAGTTGGAGCGGGCCACGGCGCCGTTCGTGCGCAGGGTGACGCTCGAGACGCTTTCCCACAGCGGTGCTCCCACGGCCGACGAGCTGATCGAGGTGATCCGGTGGCAGGCGCCGCGCCGGATGCGCGGGCGCGAGGGTGTCTACCGCGACGCGATGCGCGAGGCGGCGACCCTGGGCATCACGGGGCTGCAGGCGCTCACGACATACGGGCGGGCGCTACTGTCCACATACGACAACGTGGTCGACGACGACCCGCTCGGGCAGCGCGAAGAGGCCGTGCTGCCGCCCGAGGAGACTGCGGCCGTGGTGGCGCTCACCGCGCTGTTGCCGCCGCCCGTCGACCACATGCTGGTGCAGGCCGACCTGACCGTCGTCGTGCCGGGCCCGCCCTCGCCCGAGCTCGCCGCCGAGCTGGAGATGGCCGCCGACCACGAGTCGGGCGGCGGCGCGAGCGTCTACCGGGTGACCCAGGCCAGCGTGCGGCGGGCGCTCGACGCGGGCTACGCGGCGCACGACCTGCACACGCTGTTCAAGCGGCGGTCCAAGACGGGCGTGCCGCAGGCGCTCACTTACCTGATCGACGATGTGGCGCGCACGCACGGCGGCCTGCGCACGGGCGGGGCCGGGGCATACGTCCGCAGCGAGGACGAGGGCCTGATCAGCACCGCGCTCGCCGACCGCAAGCTGTCCGACCTGCAGTTGCGCCGGATCGCGCCCACCGTGCTGATCACACCGTTCACCCCTGGGCGGCTGCTGGCGTCACTGCGCGAGGCTGGTTACCTGCCCGTGCCCGAGGATGCGACCGGCGCCGCCGTGCTGGCCCGGCCGCGCGTGCGGCGGGCACCCGGGCGGCCGGGCATGATGCCGCAGCCCGACTTCCCGATCTCGCCGGCGCG
>NZ_QJUG01000465.1 GCF_003426775.1 Allorhizocola rhizosphaerae
GCGCGCGCGGCCGCCCGCCTCCCGGCTGCCGCTGCGGCAGGCGACGCCTCCGCGCCAGGCCACACCGCGCCGGCGCCCGCAGCCCCGTCCGGTCACCAGGCGCCGATAGGGTCCGACTCCGGACAGTCGCTCACCCGCGCGGGCAAGGACGTCGCACGGCTGCCCTATAGTCAGGCGGCGTAACTTATGCGGGCCTTCACCCCCGAAGGCCGCGATTCACCACCGGGGAGGATATACGTGTTGAAGACACGCCTATTCGCTGGCGGCATCGGTGTGCTGGCGGCGGCGACCTTCGCGCTTGCCGGCTGCGGCGACAACCCGCAGCCGAGCGGCACCGACTCCACGCCACCACCGACCAGCTCAGCACCGCAGGCCAGCGCCAAGGAGGCGTTCACCAACGCGGTGAAGAAGCTGCAGCAGCAAAGCTCCAAGGCCGAGCTCAAGATGGACGGCATGGTCGCGATGACCGCCACCACCCAGACCGACCCCGCCGGCAAGAAGGCGACCTCGGCCACCGAGGTCAACGTGAGCGGTGTGAAGGTGACGACCTCGATTCTGGCCAACAACGGCGAGGTGTGGGTCAAGATGACCGGCGTGCCCGGCGCGCCGGACAAGTGGATGCACGTGGCGGCCGACAAGGTGGCCAAGGGCAGCAGCCTCGACCTCACCAAGGACCAGTCGACCAGGCTGGAGGCTTCGATCGTCACGGTCGAGCGCGACGGTGCGAGCGGGTTCAAGGGCACGCTCGACCTCACCAAGATGGGCACGGTCAGTGAGGATCTGGTCAAGCAGCTGGGCGACAAGGCCAAGGCCCTGCCGTTCACCGCGACCGTCGACTCGCAGGGCCGCCTGTCCACCATGGAAATCGACCTGAACGGGGCCATGGCCGGCCTGGGCAAGATGACCACCAAATACTCGGCCTACGGCGAGCCGGTCAACGTCACGCCGCCGGCCGCGAGCGAGGTCGTGGAGATGCCCGAGCAGTTCCTGGCTGCGCTCAACAAGCCGGTGTAAAAGCGGCACGCACAGCCAAACCCTGAGTGGCCGGGTCGTCGCCCTGTCGACCCGGCCACCGTCGCGCCTTGAGGCTGGCGCGCCTGACCGATGAGGTTTCCGGACGGCGCAGTCTCCATAACCATGGCGAAAATTCTGTACTCCGCGTCCATGTCGCTCGACGGGTTCATCGCCGGACCTGGCAGGGACATGTCGTGGCTGACCGAGCACGTCGGCGACCCGAACCCGGTGGCTCATGGGCGAGGGTCCGAAGTCAGTTCAGAGGCGGACGCCCAGCAGGTGGTCCACAGTGGACCGCATCAGGGCCGGCGCGGTGGTGTCGTTGCCGAGCCAGGTCAACGCGTCCTCGGCCCAGGCGTCCACGAGCGCCAGGGCCGCAGGCGTGTCGAGGTCGTTGGCGAGGCGGGCGCGCAGCCCGTCGAGCAGGTCGGCGCCGGACGGGCCGGCCGGTGTGGCCGCGGCCGCGCGCCACCGGGCCAGCCGGATCTCGGCCGACTTGAGCAGCTCGTCGGTCCACGGCCGGTCCTCGCGATAGTGCTGCGACACCAGC
>NZ_QJUG01000466.1 GCF_003426775.1 Allorhizocola rhizosphaerae
CGAGGGCGGCGCGGGCGGCGGCGTGGGCGCCGTCACCGAGTAGGCCGATGCCGCCGGGCGGCAGGGCGGCCAGCTCGGGGACGGCGGCGGCCTGCTCGGCTTCGTCGGCGGGCAGGGTCAGCTCGGGGCGGTGGGCGACTGCGCGACGCAGCTGGGTGACCGGCGGGGGCAGTTCGACCGGTGGGTCGTCATCGTCGGCTTCGACGGTGAACCGGCGTCGGCGCTGGAGCCAGACCAGTGCGGCGGCGGCGGTGATCGCGGCGGCCAGTGTCCAGGTGACCCAGCTGCCATCGGGCAGCCGCACACCTTCGTCGTCGGCGGCCGGTGCGCTCGCCGAGGGGTCAGCCGACCCGTCTGCCGAAGGTGTGGACGACGCGGTGACGCTGGTCGTCGCGGACGGCGCTGGGCTCGCCGAGGCGGCCGGTGCGGTGGGCACGACGGGGTTGGCGACGGTGGCCGAAGGGCTGGCGGTCGCCTGTGGGCTGGCCGGTACCGAAGGGCTGGCGGTGGTGGAAGGGCTTGGTGTTGGCTCGCCGATCACGCCGTCCGGGTCGTCGACCGGCGGCGGTGGCGGTGGGGGCGGCTGTACGGGCTTGGCGTCGGCCGGTGGTCGGGCGTCGGCGGGCAGCTTCAGATCCCAGCCGGGATAGATGATGTTGCAGCCGCGTAGGGTGCCGCCGACCTTCGGGAAGTGCCGGTGCTTGTTCAGCGAACATATTTCCGGCCAGCGGTCGGCGTCACCGAGCCACGCTTTGGCAATCTTCGACAGGTAGTCGCCGCGTTTGACGATGTAGGTGTAGCGGGTGTCGCCGACGAGGACGGTGGTACGGACTTCGGCAGCGCCGACCTGCACGCTGACCGCGGCGGCCGGAGTGTTCGCCGCGGTGACCGGCGTGGTCGCGCGGGCCGGTGCCGGAGACGCGGCGGCGGTCGCGGTGAGGAAGCTGCCCAAAAGCAGCGCACCGACGAGCGTAGCTGCCACGGTGCGCAGCGGGTTGAGGTGGCGGCGCTGGTGGCGGTTGCCCCGGATCGCGGCGAGCACCTCGGCGGCCACGGCTTGCACGAACAGCAGCCACACCAGCCAGATCGCCACAGCGATGCCGTCGACGACCATGTGGTCGGTGACGGTGCCGTTGATCCAGGAGGCCAGCGCGTCGAGGGTGGGCAGCTGTTCGGGCAGCGGCCAGCCGACCGCGAGGACGAGCCAACTGGGGATGGCGGTGATGACGGCGAGCAGGATGCTGCCAGCGGTGACACGGACGAGCAGGCGGCTAAGCAGCGCCATCATCGTGCCCTCCCTTCTAACTGCCAGGGACGACCGCGTCTGCGGTGACGGTCGCGGTGATCGGAATGCTGGTCACGCCGAGCAGGTGAAGCAGCTGAGTTTGCCGGGCGGTGGTGACGCTGACGGTGACCTGGTTGCCTGTGACGGAGACGGTTCCGGTCAGGCGGGCGCGGCCAAGCCAGTCCTCCGCGGCAGCGCGGGCCTTGGCCGGGTCGAGGCGCACCACGCCGCTGGCGCGAAGTGCGGCGACGTCGAGCTCGCTGGCGCCG
>NZ_QJUG01000467.1 GCF_003426775.1 Allorhizocola rhizosphaerae
CCGAGCTGGGCAACCTGACCTCGCTCACCACGCTGTACCTGTCCGGCAATCAGCTCACGGCGGTGCCGGCCGAGCTGGGCAACCTGACCTCCCTCACCGAGCTGTCCCTGCATGGCAATCAGCTCACGGCGGTGCCGGCCGAGCTTGGACGTCTGCAGCCTGGGGTGTTGCGGCTAGACGGTAATCGCCTGCCTCCGGAGATCATGGCCGCGTACGAAGACGGCGGGGAAGAACTGACCAGGTTTCTGCAACTGTTACAACGGGATCCGGTATCTGTCACCGAGGCGAAGCTGGTGCTGGTCGGGGAAGGCAAGGTGGGGAAGACCAGCCTGCGGGAGGCGATGGGCGGCAACGCGTGGGTCGATGGCCGTGATACCACACACGGTGTAGAGATCACACAGATACCCGTGACGCATAACGAATCCAAGATCACATTGAACGTGTGGGATTTCGGCGGGCAGGAGTGGTACAAGCCCACCCACCAGCTGTACTTCACCGCCCCAGCCGTGTATCTGCTGTTGTGGGTGCCCCGGCTAGGCGTGCAACAGTGCGCGGTCGTCGAATGGCTCAAAACGATCCGCGCCCGTGCCGGCGACGGTGCGAAGGTGCATGTGGTGGCCACACACGCCAACGAGCCACATCCGGCGATCATCGACCAGGCCAGGATGTACCACGACTTCGACGGAATGATCGTTAACTTCCACCACATCGACAGCCGCAATCCCGCCGATGTGGACAAACTCAAAGCCGAGATCGCCGCCACGGTCAACAAGTTGCCACACGTCCGCCGCCAGTACCCACGCGCCTGGCATGATCTACGCGAATCCATTCGGGAGGAAAGTTTGGCCTACCTGCCCTATCCGGCATTCCTGAAACGGGCCGACCGGGCAGGCTTAAGCGCCACCTCGGCGAAATCGCTGGCGCGTAACGCTCACGCGCTGGGTAATTGGATCTTCTTCGACGAGCAGTCCCAAGCAGACCTGGTGATCTTCAAACCGGACTGGCTGAGCAAAGCGATCAGCCATGTCATCGCCGACCAGCACACCCGCGACAACCACGGCCTGATCACCCTGGAACGGATGGCCCAGATCTGGACCGCCCCGGACCGCCCGGACGACGAACGCTACCCACCCCACCTGCACGCCGCGTTCCGTCATCTCATGGCCGGTTTCGACATCGCCTACCGGGTAGCCACCCGCGCGGGTGAACCGGAGATGATGCTAATCGCTCAGCTGGTCGGAAGTCTCCCACCGGCGCATCTGGACGACGCATGGCAGGGATATGAGCCGGACCTGCCGCAACAAAGCCAAATCTGCTTGATCCGCGACAGGGTCAGCCGCCGGGCTGATGCGCGGGACGGGTTGATGTACCGGCTGACCGTGCGGTTCCACACC
Organism: Allorhizocola rhizosphaerae; assembly: GCF_003426775.1. GTDB lineage: Bacteria > Actinomycetota > Actinomycetes > Mycobacteriales > Micromonosporaceae > Allorhizocola > Allorhizocola rhizosphaerae. Next base: position 1,395 of record NZ_QJUG01000467.1, read on the forward strand.
CTGTCGCTCGGCGTCAAAGACCACCACCGGAGCGTGCACTGGCAACACGGCCTACTTTTGGACAACGGGCTACACGGTCGTGCCCTGCTCACTATGGAAGGCAATCACATCACCGTCACTGTCCGCGCTGCCTACCCACACAACCTTCTAG
>NZ_QJUG01000468.1 GCF_003426775.1 Allorhizocola rhizosphaerae
CTGGCCAGCACCGAGCCGCCGGCCGCGCCGGCCAGCGCCAGGCACACGGCCAGGCCCGCCGTGCCGTGCACCCACTGGGCAGCGAGGAGGACAGCGCCGGCCAGCCCGAGGCCCGTGGACAGCACGACGCGCTCGCCCCACCGGTCGGCCGCGGCGCCCCAGGCGATGAGCGTGAGCATCACGCCGATGGTGGGGCAGGCGACCAGGATGCCGGCCTGCTCCAGGGAGAGGCCCTCGTCCCGGAATGCTGGGATCAGGTAGGCGAGCCCGTACTGAAATGTGCTGCCGGCGATCATCGCCAGCGTCCCGACGACCAGCATCAGCCAGCGTCTGCGGAGTGTGATCACAACAGATGATGATCCCGGATCGGCTGTCCGCGCGCAGCCCCGCACTAGATCAAGGTTCGGCGGGCGGCGGTGTCGTGTGTGCGCAACCGTCACCACCCGTTGAGCCGTCTCATCGTCATGTTCAATCGCATCATCGCGCTGGCCGCCATCGTGGTGAGCCTGGCCGCCTGCGAGAACTCCCGCTCCGGCCCGTCATCGAGCGACTCCGGGATCGAGGGGCGCACCATGGTCGATGGCGGATGTCCCGTGCTGGAGGCCGGCACGCCGTGCCCGGACAAACCCTTGCGGGCCCGGCTGACCTTCGCCGGTGCGCAGGGCGGTGAGGCGGTCGCCACCGCGACGAGCGACGCCGATGGGCGGTTCCGTGTCGGCCTGCCTCCCGGCCGGTACCTTGTGAATCCGTCGAACCTCACCGGCGGTGCCTATCCGTCCGCCTTGCCGGTCGAGGCCGAGGTCCGGTCCGGCGAATTCACCAGCGTCACCGTGCGGTTCGATTCCGGCATCAGGCAACCGGGCGGCTGAGTCGCCCTTGCCGTGCAGGCGGCGCGACAGCGCGGTGACGGCAAGGGCGAGTGCGGCGACGGCGACCTCGCTGAGTGTGCAGACGAGGCGGCTGATGACGACGACGGTGGTGGCCGCCGGGAGCGGGAGCAGGGTGGTCAGTGCGGCGATGAGCATGGCTTCGCGTGCGCCCAGGCCGTCGGGCAGAAAGACGATGAGCGCCGAGAGCACCGCGGCGAGGCCGAAAGCGCCGAGGCACAGGGGGAGCGAAGGCCAGACCGGGGCACCCGCGGCGATGGCCAGCAGCCACAGGTGCACGCCCGCGATGAGCCACGACAGCCACTGAGCGGCGATCGCTCGGCGGATGCCACCGGCCGACGCGCTGGTCTGCGGGGCGGGCCGGCGGGCGAGGCGGGTGATCGCGACCGCGAGCCGGTTGACCAGATCCGGTTTGGCCGCGAGCAGGGCGAGCAGCGCGGCGGCGAGGGCGAGCCACGCGGCCTGGCCGCCGAATGCCGTTGGCGCGCCGACCAGGCCGACCGCGAGGCCGGTGAGCAGCGTGACCGGGATGGTCAGCACATATGCGGCCGCCATCCGCGCGGGCGGCACGCCGATGGAGCTGCCCATGCGCATGTTGGCCAGCAGCGACCAGACCCGGCCGGGCACC
>NZ_QJUG01000469.1 GCF_003426775.1 Allorhizocola rhizosphaerae
CAAGGCCGTGTAGATAAGGATTTGGCCTGGATGTCAATGGCGGCGTGTTGATCCACGTGAATAGAACGGAGCTCCGGTAGAAAGGCTTGTCCTCCAAGACAACCGCTACCAAGGAGCTCCGCTGTCTGAATATTCTGACATTACCCGCGTGGTCAAGGTGGCGGGTGGGGTGTTCGCGCCGGGCCATCTGGGTGAGCTGACCCAGCTGATTCCGTTCGAGATGGTCGACGAAGCGTTGCGGGCTACCGCGACGGTACGGTCGCGGGTCCGGGAACTGCCTTCGCGGGTGGTGGTCTATCTGCTGCTGGCCGCAGCGTTGTTCGAAGGGCAGGGCTACGGTCAGGTCTGGACGCGGCTGTGTGCGGGGCTGGGCGCCGACGCCCCGAAAGCTCCCTCCAGGCAAGCGTTGTGGCAGGCCCGAGCTCGGGTGGGGGTACGGCCGCTGCGGTGGCTGTTCGACCTGCTGCGCGGTCCGGCCCCGGCCACGGTGCGCTGGCGAGGGCTGCTGGTATGCGCCGTGGACGGGACCACGGCGGTGGTGCCCGACACCGCGGCTAACACCACCCGCTGGCCCAAGCAGGGCGGCAACCATGGCGGCTGCGGCTACCCGCTGATCCGGGTGGTGGCCCTGGTCGCCTGCGGCACCCGCACCCTCATCGACGCCGTGTTCGGCCCATGCAGCAGCGGCGAGACCACCTACGCCTGGCGGCTGCTGCCCAGCCTGCGCGAGGGCATGCTGCTGCTGGCCGACCGCAATTTCGCCGCCGGGAAACTGTTCCGCGCGGTCGCCGACAGCCGCGCACACGCGCTGATCCGCGCCAAGACCTCAAGCAGCGGCCCGAAACTGCCGGTGCTACACCGCCTTGCCGACGGGTCCTGGCTGTCGCGGTTCGGCGGCGTCCAGGTGCGTGTCATCGACGCGCAGATCGCCATCGCCACCACCGCCGGCCGGCACACCGGCCACTACCGGTGGATCACCACCCTGACAGACCACCGCCGATACCCGGCCTTCGAACTGGCCCAGATCTACCATGAGCGCTGGGAAATCGAAACCTGTTACCTGGAGCTGAAATCGACGATCCTCGGTGGCCGGGTACTACGCGCCCGCACCCCCGCCCGCGTCGAGCAAGAGGTCTACGCCCTGCTGATCGTCTACCAGCTGCTACGCACCGCGATCGCTGACACGGCGTTGGCCGCCGGCATCGACCCGGACCGGGCCAGCTTCACCATCGCGCTAAACGCCGCCCGCGACCAACTCATCAACGCCGCCAGCGTCATCGCCGAGGTCGTCGTCGATCTGATCGGCGTGATCGGCCGACAGGTACTGGCCCAGCTGATGCCCGACCGGCGTATACGGGTCAACCCCCGCATCGTCAAACGCGCCATCTCCAAATACCAAGCCCGCGGCCCGAACGTCAACCGCACCAGCTACAAGGCCACCCTCAACATCGACATCCTGCCCCCGCCCAGTCCTTGACAGGGCGAACGATGCCTTATCTACACGGCCTT
>NZ_QJUG01000047.1 GCF_003426775.1 Allorhizocola rhizosphaerae
GATGACGACCGCGCGCGGGCCGTTGACCGCGGCCAGCGAGATCGGGCCGTCCACCGCGGCCAGCAGCTCGGCGACCTCGGCCTCGTCGGCCTGGGCCGCGGCCATCGCGCCGCCCGTCGGCAGGGCCTGCATCAGCCGGCCCCGCGCGGCGACGAGAGTGGCGGCATCGGCCAGCGACAGCACCCCGGCGACGTGTGCCGCGGCGATCTCGCCGATCGAGTGCCCGCACACCAGATCGGGAGTCACGCCCCAGGACTCGACGAGCCGGAACAGCGCGACCTCGACGGCAAACAGCGCCGGCTGCGTGTAGCCGGTGTCGTCCAGCCCGTCACCGCGCTCGATCACTTCGCGCAGCGGCCTCGGCAACAGCGGGTCGAGCGCGGCGCACGCGGCGTCGAAAGCGGCGGCGTACTCAGGGTGTGCCTCATACAGCTCAAGACCCATCCCGATGCGCTGCGCGCCTTGCCCGGTGAACAGGACGGCCAGTGCGCCCCCGACGGTCTGGCCCGTGTGCACGCGTGCCGAGGGCGACCCTGCCGCCAGCGCCGCCAGGCCGGCAAGCAGCTCGTCACGGCTGGCGCCCGCGATGACGGCGCGGTGCTCGAACGCGGTCCGCGTGGTGGCCAGGGACCACGCCACGTCGATCGGGTCGTCGAGGGCCCACCCTTCCAGCGCTCGGGCCTGGTCTCGCAGGGCCGGCGCGCTGCGCGCGGACAACGGCCAGAGGATGGCCGGCGGCGCGTCGGCCGGGACCGGCACCGTGGCCGGCGCGCCGGGCCGCTCACTGAGCACGAGGTGACAATTGGTGCCGCCCATGCCGAAGCTGCTGACACCGGCGATCAATGTGTCGTGCGGGCGTGGCCACGGCGCGAGCTCACGCGCCACCGACAGGCGTAGCTCGTCGAGCGGGATAGCCGGGTTGGGGGTCTCGAAGTTGAGGCTGGGTGGGATCTCCCGGTGGTGCAGCGCCAGCGCCGCCTTGATCAGGCCCGTCACACCCGCGGCGCCCTCAAGGTGTCCCACGTTGGTCTTCACCGACCCGACGACGAGCGGCTGAACCTGTGCGGAGCGGGGCGCGCCAAGCACCGCGCCGAGCGCCGTCGCCTCGATCGGGTCGCCGACGCGGGTCCCGGTGCCGTGCAGCTCGACATATTGCACCTGGGCGGGATCGATGCGCGCCGCAGCGTATGCGGCTCGCAGCACCTCCGCCTGCCCTTCGGCGCTGGGGGTGGTCAGCGTGTCTCCGACACCGTTGTTGATCGCGCCGCCGCGGATGACGCAGTAGATCGTGTCGCCGTCGGCCAAGGCCGCGGCCAGTGGTTTGAGCAGTACGGCCCCGCCACCCTCGCCGCGGACGTAGCCGTTGGCGCGGGCGTCGAAGGTGTAGCAGCGCCCATCGGGCGACAGCCCGCCCCACTTGCTGGAGATAATCGAGCTCTCCGGCAGCAGGCTCAGGTTGACGCCGCCGGCGATGGCCGCGTCAGACTCGCCCTTGCGCAGGCTCTCGCACGCCAGGTGCACGGCCGACAACGAGGACGACTGTCCACTGTCGACGGTGAGGCTGGGGCCGTGCACACCAAGGAAATGCGACAGCCGGCTGGACAGAATGCTGCGCTGTATGCCGGGCGCGGTGTGCTGGGACGCCGCGCCGACACCGTCGCGGTAGACCAGCTTGGCGTAGTCGTCCCAGATCGCCCCTACGAAGACGGCCAGGCGCGTGCCGCGGACCGACGCGGGCAGCACACCCGCGTCCTCCAGCACCTCCCAGCCCAGTTCGAGCATGAGGCGCTGCTGCGGGTCCATGGCCGCGGCCTCGCGGGGCGAGATGTGGAAGAACGGTGCGTCGAACCGGTCGACCCCGTCGAGGAAAGATCCCCACATCGACGTCATGCGGCCGGGTGCCAGCGGGTTGGGGTCATAGGCGGCCGAAGCGTCCCAGCGGTCGGGCGGAACCTCGGTAACCGTCTGACCGCCGGTGCGCAGCAGCTCCCAGAAGTCGCGCCCGGAGCCAACCCCGGGCAGCCGAACCGAGATTCCCACTACTGCGATCGAGTCTGCCTCCCGTGCGCCGGGATTCACCGAATTAGTCATCTCCCCGCCTCACCACACAGCCATGCCGGATCCAGGGCATAGAAGTGCCCAAAGAGAAACAGCAATGGCACTAGGCTCCGCGCCGGGCTGCCGGGACGGCAACCCCTACAAATCCCCTAATGCGCATAGGGGGCTGTCGTTGTTACGCTCCCGATGTCTCGTTCCGCGCCCGGTGGTGCGCCGTGTGCGCTTTCCCGCCACCGTGCAGGCGGAAGCCGTACCGAAAAATCCTTCCGGAGCGTCGCGAAAATGGATCTGGGCCTGAAGAACAAGGTGGCCATCGTCACCGGTGCCAGCGGGGGCATCGGCCAAGCCACCGCCCTGGCCTTGGCGGCCGAGGGCGCCCGGGTGCTCGGCACCTACCACAGCAACCCACAGGGCGCCAAAGAGCTGCTGGAGCACGCCGAGCGCACCGGGACGGAGGCGCTGACCATGCGCCTGGATCTGTCCGATCCCGACTCGATCCAGGCAGTGGTCGACGGCGCGGCCGGGCAGTGGGGCGCGGTGCACATCCTGGTCAACAACGCCGTGGCACTGCCGCCGTTTCCGGCACACGGGGAGCTGTTCGAGCACGCGCCGGCGCATCGCTTCGCCGACTCGCTGACCAGCAATCTGATGGGGCCATACCTGTTCAGCCGCGCCGCGGTCGGGCACATGCGTGCGGCGGGGTGGGGCCGCATCGTTCACGTGTCGTCCACCTTCGCCGACGACGGTTTTCCGGGGCGCGCGCCATACGCCGCCGCCAAGTCCGGCCTGCACGGCCTGACCAAGGTGATGTCCCGAGAGCTGGCCCGCGTCGGCATCCTCACCAACGTGGTGATGCCCGGCTTCATCCCGGCCAAGGGCCAGCCGCAGTCGCTCATCCAATACGCGTCGGCCGCCGCCGCCACCAAGCGCACCACCTCCGCCGGAGATGTGGCCGCGACCATCGCGTTTCTGTGCTCGGCAGCCAACTCCAACATCACCGGCCAGGTGGTCCGGGTCGACGGCCACTTCCTCACACCTGCGCCCTGAAAGCGCGTACCTTCCGCGGTGATTGGAAAAGCATGAACGAAGACAACGACACCAGTGCGCTCCCGGAGCTGCCGATGACGCGGGAGTGCCCCTACCATCCGCCGGCCGGTTACGAACAGCTGCGGGCCATCGGACCGGTGACGCGGGTGCGCCAGTTTGACGGCCGTCCGGTGTGGGCGGTCACCGGCCACCTGGAGACTCGGGAGCTGCTGTCGAGCCCGCACATGTCGGTGAACCGCTTCCACCCCAACTTCCCGATGCCGATCCCGGCGCTGACCCAGCTGCAGAGCCCCCGCACGCCCGCGATCGGGGCACTGATCCGCACCGATCCACCGGAGCACACCCGCCAGCGCCGCGACATCCTGCCCAGCTTCACGCTCAAGAAGATCGCCGTGCTGAAGCCGCGCATCGAGCAGATCGTGGAGGACCGGCTCGACGCCATCCTGGCCAAGGGACCGACCGTCGATCTCGTTGAGGAATACACCAAACCCGCTGTGGCGATGGTGCTTTCCCAACTTCTGGGGGTACCGTTCGCCGACCGCGAATACTTCGAAGACCTCACCTACCGGCGCTTCGACCCGGCCCAGGTCGTCGACGCGCTCAGCGATCTCACCGACTATCTGGCGCAGCTGTTGCGGGCCAAGGAAACCGAGCCCGGTGACGGCCTGCTCGACGACCTGGTGGGCAAGGTGCTCGCCGGTGAGCTCGACCGCGACGAACTCGTGAAATACGCGCTGGTGCTGGTGATCGCCGGGCAGGAGACCACCGCCAACACCATCGCGCTCAGCGTGCTGACCCTGCTTGAGCACCCCGACCAGCTCGCGCTGCTGCTCGACGACCCGTCGCTGTGGCCAAACGCGGTCGAGGAGCTGCTGCGCTTCCTGGCCATCACGGGCGGGCTCTCGCGCGTGGCCACCGCCGACATCACCATCGGCGACCTGACGATCCGCGACGGCGACGGCCTGATCTTTCTCAACCCGGGCGCCAATCGAGACGAGGCCCAGTTCGACCGGCCCAACGAGCTTGACGTGCGGCGTACCGTGCGCAACCACCTGACGTTCGGCTTCGGCATCCATCAGTGCATCGGGCAAAATCTGGCTCGGGTCGAGCTGGAGGTCGCGCTGCGGCGCCTGTTCGCCCGCATTCCCGCCCTTGCCCTGGCGGCACCCATGGAGCAGATCCCGATGCGCCAAGGGCTGGTCTTCGGCCTGGCAGAACTGCCGGTGACGTGGTGAGCGGCGCGCGCAGGCTGGTGCCAAGCGGCGACGCCACCCGGTGCGTCGGTGCCGGGCAGTGCGTGCTGACCGCGCCCGAGGTGTTCGATCAGGACGACGACGGCACCGTGGTCGTGCTGGCCGAGGAGGTCGACGAGAGCTACCGTGCGCTCCTCGCCGAGGCGGCATACCTTTGCCCCGCATCGGCAATCAGCTTCGCTGAACACGGCTGACCGGCCGCCGCATTCCGTACCGACTCAAGGAAGACAAAACATGGCGACAACCGATGCGGCGACCAGCGCGGCGCAGACCGAACGCGGACCGTCGAGCCGATGGACCGGCCTGGCCGTGATCTCACTGGCCCAGCTCATGGTCACGCTGGACTCGACCATCATCGCGGTGGCCCTGCCCTCCGCCCAGGACGAGGTGGGCCTCACCGACGTCAGCCGGCAGTGGGCCGTCACCGCCTATGCACTGACCTTCGGCGGCTTGCTGCTGTTGGGCGGGCGCATCGGCGACCACATGGGACGCAAGTGGTCGCTCATCATCGGTGTGGCCGGGTTCGCCGTGGCCTCGGCGCTTGGCGGTGCGGCCGGCACCGCGGAGCTGCTGGTGGCGGCGCGGGCGCTGCAGGGTGTGTTCGCCGCGCTGATCGCCCCGGCGACGCTGTCGCTGATCAGTCTGACGTTCCTCGACCCGGGCGAGCGGGCCCGCGCGTTCGGCATCTTCACCGCGACCTCGATGTCCGGTGGCGCCACGGGTCTCGTGCTCGGCGGCGCCCTGACCACGTTGGTGGACTGGCGCTGGTGTCTCTACGTCAACGTGCCGATCGCCCTGGTCATCCTGATCGGCGGCTGGCTGACCGTGCCGAGCACGCACGGCCGGCACGGGGCGCGGCTCGACGTGCCGGGCGCGGTGCTCGGGACGCTGGGCCTGCTGGCCGTGATCTACGGGCTCGGCGAGGCGGGCAACCTTGGCTGGTCGTCGCCGATCATCATCGGTGCGCTGCTGGTCGGCGTGCTGCTGCTGGCGTCGTTTGTGGTGGTGGAGACAAAGGTGAGCGCACCGATGCTGCCGCTGCGCGTGCTCACCAACCGCAACAGTGGTGGGGCGTTCCTGGCCATGGCGATCTCCGCCTTCTGCATGCTGGGCATGTTCCTCGGCATGACCTATCAGCTCCAGTCGGTCATGGGCTACAAAGCGATACAGGCCGGTTTGGCGTTTCTCGCCTACATCGTCACCGCCGCGATCTACTCCACGCGCGTGGCGCCCAAGCTGCTGCTGCGGGTGCGACCCGGCGTGATGATCTCGTCGGGGCTGGTGATTTCCGCGATCGGGCTGTTCCTGCTGACGCGGCTCACGCCGGAGTCGACATATCTGGTCGACATTTTCCCGGCGTTGTTCCTCTTCGGCATCGGCGTGGGAAATATCGCGGTACCCATCTTCAGCACCGCGATGTCGGCCGCGGACAGCCGCGACGCGGGCATCGTCTCCGCGGTGGTCAGCACATCCCAGCAGATCGGCGGGTCGATCGGCACCGCGCTGCTCAACACGGTGTCCACCGTGACCGCGGCGGGCTACCTGCTCAGCCATCCGGGCGGGACCGGCGCTGCGTCTGCGGCGATGGTGCACGGCCTGACTGTCGCGTGCGCCGTCGCGGGCGGTGTGGCGCTGGTGGGCGCGATTGCCGCACGCTTGCTCATCGACATCGACCCACGGAAGAAGCAGACCGTATCCTCCTGAATGGACGATCGGCCCTCCAGAATGGACGATTGGTCATTGGCAGTGTTCGATTACTGACAGAGACGGTAATCGGGCCCGCATAGCACCCCGCCGCAACAGCGCTCCGCGAGCCATCCGTCACAGAAGTGAGATACAGCAACGGAAACAGCCCATCGTAGGGGTTAGTTAGGGGTCGACTCGACCGTCACCATGCGTGATTCTCGCCTTGGCGCACACACTGACTCTCGGTCCCGTTCGAAAAGCGCTTCAAGTGCGTGCCCACGACTATTCTTTCGACCCCTCGAAGGGCTTATGCATGTCCAGCCTCAGCCGAAGAATGCTCATCGCAGGAGCGGGTTCCGCGGCGGCCGGCCTCGCCACCGGCATCGTCGCCTCGCCGGCGCCCGCGCACGACCCGGGCGAGATCCCGCCGGGCCCGAGCACCATCACTCCATCCGACACGCGCTATCCCGATGCCCAGTTACGTGGCTACAACAAACGCTTCGTGGGCACACCCGAGGCCGTGCGCATCGTCGGCAGCACCGACCATGTGATCCAAGCGGTCCGCGAGGCGGTGCGAGCGGGCAAGCGCATCGGCGTGCGCTCGGGCGGCCACTGCCTCGAAGGCCTGGTCGACGACCCCGCCGTCAAGGTGGTCATCGACTTCACCGAGATGCGCGACATCGCGTTCGACCCGGCGCGCAACGCCTTCACCATCGAGCCCGGGGCAACCCTCGGCCAGATCTACCGCACGCTGTACTACGGCTGGGGTGTGACCATCCCGGGCGGCGTGTGCCCGGCGGTTGGCGCGGGCGGCCACATCGTCGGGGGCGGCGTCGGTCCACTGTCGCGGCAGTTCGGGTTGGTTGCCGACCTGCTGTGCGCCGTCGAGGTCGTGGTGGTCGACGCGGCGCGCAACGTCAAGGCGATCGTGGCCACCAACAATCCGGCCGACCCCAACTACGACCTGTGGTGGGCGCACACCGGCGGCGGTGGCGGCAACTTCGGTGTGGTGACCAAATTCTGGCTGCGCCAGCCCGGCGTCCGCTCCAGCGTCCCCACCCAGTTGTTGCCCAAGGCACCGGGCGGTTACCTGGTCGGCCGCGCCATCTGGAACTGGCCGGACATGACCGCCGCCATGTTCCGCCAGCTGTGTGCCAACTTCGGCGCATGGCACGAGCAAAACAGCGCACCGGGCTCGCCCGGCGCCGCCCTCTACGCGTCGCTGATCGCGCCACGCTTCGAAGCCGGGCGGATTCTCGTCTCGGGCCAAATCGACCCGGGCGTGTCCAGCCAGGTCGCGCTGCTGGACAGCTTCCTGGCGGCGGTCGGCGCCAACGTCGGTCCGCAGCCACTGGTCGTCAAGACCCCGGTGCAGCCCTGGCTCAACCCGACCATCTCCATTCCGGACACCGCGGTCTCCCTGGGCATCACGGGCCCGCCACGTTCGAAGACCAAGGGTGGCCTGCTCAAAAAGCGATACACCGACCAGCAGATCGACGTCGCATACCACCACCTGACCCGGGCCGACTATTCGCACAAGGCGTCGGTGTTCACCCTCGCCTCATACGGCGGCCAGATCAACGCCCTCGCCTCGGGCGCCACGGCGACCGCGCACCGCGGCTCGATCATGCTCGGTTCGGTCTTCAGCGCCTGGGACGTGCCGGCCGACGACCAACGCCATCTCGATTGGACCCGGGCGTTCTACCGCGACATCTACGCCTCCACCGGCGGCGTGCCCGCACCCAATGACATCAACGAGGGCACATACATCAACTGGCCGGACGTTGACCTCGCCGACCCGGCGTTCAACAGCTCCGGGTTCAGCGCGCAGGAGCTGTACTACGGCGCCAACCTGCCGCGGCTGCGCCGGATCAAGGCCAGATACGACCCGTACGGGGTGTTCCAGCACACCCTGAGCATCAGACCCTGACCACCACGGTGACGCGGCGGCGCGATCGCCGCGTCACCACAGCGCGGAAACGGAGTGCGCGCATGGCCGAGCATGGCCCCTACAGCGGCAAGGTAGCCGTCGTCACCGGGGGCGCCGGTGGCATCGGCGCCGCCTGTGCCGAGCGCCTCGCCCAGGGTGGGGCGCACACCGTCATCGCCGACATCGACACCGAGCGTGGGCCGGCCGTCGCCGCGCGGATCGGCGCGGAGTTCGTCGCCGCCGACGTCAGCCGGCTCGGTGACAACACGGCTCTGTTCGACCAGGTCGCCGAACGATTCGGCCGGCTCGACCTCGTCCACCTCAACGCGGGCATCATCGGCGACACCGGGCCCGGCGACCGCTTCGATCCCGTGCGCTACCAACGGATCGTCGCCACCAACCTCGATTCCGCGGTCTTCGGTGTCCAGGCGGCACTGCCGCACCTGCGCGCGGCCGGTGGCGGCGCCATCGTCGTGACGGCCAGCGCCGCGGCGCTGCGACCCTCCATCGAGGTCTACTACTCGGCCACCAAGAGCGCGGTGATCGGCCTGGTGCGCTCGCTGGCAGTGGTGCTCGCCGACGAGGGCATCACCGTCAATGCGCTGTGCCCCGGCCTGGTCGACACCTCCATGATCGCAGGGCGGCGTGAGGCCATCCGTGCCGCGGGTGTTCCCGTCGCCGATCCGCGTCTCGTCGCCGACGCGCTGGAAGACGTGCTCGACGGCGGTGGCACCGGCAACGCGTGGTTGGTCATGGCGGATCGCGGCATCGCCCCGTTCCCGTTCGCCGATCTGCCCGTGCCCGGCGCCGACCGGCTGCGCTACCGCGGCGGTGTGCTTGTGGCCGACAACAGTTAGGAGATGCCATGACGATCAGCCTTGCCGCGGTGGTCCGCGCACAGGGTGGCCCGTTCCAGCTCGAAGACGTGCAAGTCGAGCCACCCCGGCCAAACGAGGTGCTGGTGCGGATCGTCGCCACCGGCATGTGCCACACCGACCTGCTGGCGCGTGACCAGGTCATGCCGCCCGCCCCGCCGTGCGTGCTCGGCCACGAGGGCAGCGGCGTGGTGGAGGAGGTCGGCGCGGCCGTGCGGTCGGTGTTGCCCGGCGACCCGGTCGTGCTCGCCCCGGCAAGCTGCGGCCAATGCGTGAACTGCCTTGCGGCGCATCCCATGCAGTGCCGCTCGTTTCTCGGCCTCAACCTGCGCGGGCGGCGGCCGGACGGCACGACCGCCTACCGCGGCGTCGACGGCACCGAGCTGGGCGGCCACTTCTTCGGCCAGTCATCGTTCAGTGGACTGGTCGTGGCCGACGAGCGCAGCGTGGTCCGGGTGCGCCGGGACGCACCGCTGGAGATGTTGGGTCCGCTCGGTTGTGGCCTGCAGACCGGGGCGGGCGCGGTGCTCAACGTGCTGCGTCCGCGTCCCGCCGGCAGCATTGCCATCTTCGGGGCGGGTCCGGTCGGCCTGGCCGCGGTCATGGCGGCCGTGGTCGCCGGATGCCGCGACATCATTGTTGTCGACTTGCATTCCGCGAGGCTCCAATTGGCGACCGAGTTGGGTGCCACCGCCGTCTACGAGGCCGGAGACGATGTAGTCGAGCGGATCAACGCGGCGGTGGGCGGCACCGATCACTCCGTGGACGCGGTGGGCTTGCCCCAAACGGTGCGCGCCGCCGTCGACGTGCTCAACGTCGGGGGCAGCGCGGCCATCGTCGGCTCGGCCGGTACCGGAAAGGAAGTGTCTTTGAATTTCTCCCGGTTGTTCGGCCGCACCGTCACCGGTGTGGTGGAGGGCGACAGCGTTCCGGGCCTTTTCATCCCGCAGCTGGTCGACCTGTTTCTGGCCGGCCGGTTCCCACTCGACCGGCTCATCACGCGCTACGAGCTCAAGGACATCAACCTCGCGGCCTCCGACTCTGATGCGGGACGCGTGGTCAAACCGGTGCTCCTGCACTGACCGTGGCGCCGTAGCCGGCCGAGGCAACCCTTGCCCGGCGCGATCCAGCGCGCAGAAATCGCCGACATAGATGTCCTGCCTGCAGAACGAACACCACCCGGAAGTCGCCTTCGCCAGAGCGCACGCTAGCCCTTCGGCGAAGGCCTCGTGGGTCTAAACCACGCTGCTTCACGAGCGCGGCCACCGGCCGACTCGGCCACCTCGGTGTTGTACAGAACGAACCATGGCGTGTGGCAGGGAAAGCTTTGCGTGCGATTCACGACCTGGGCAGCACTTTGGTTGACCAAGCCGGTGACATCGTAAAAGGAGGCTCCACGGCCTTTGCCGAAGGCAGTTGGGGTCGCTGGCAGGCGGCGTTCGGTCGTGCGCAGGCAAGACACGTAGCAGAACGTCGGCCTGATCTGGTTGCCGTTTTGGATCGAGCTCTCACTGTTCTGGATTCAGCGGTTCCACTTATGGACGCGGCTCCTATCACCGTGGTTCACGGGGATCCGCATCCCTGGAACGTCATGGTTGCTCACTATGACGATGGCTGGTGCTGTACAGGCTGGCTGGATTGGGAGTTTGCCATAGCGGGCGATGCGGACTTCGACCTGACGCGGGCCGCTCGCTCCCGGCTCGTAGAACTTGGCGAGATGCCAATGGCTTTCTACGACGGGTACGGCAGAACGCCCCATCCAACTCGTGAAGCTCTCTACGAGCTCGTCTACTTCCTACATATGGCCAAGGACTCGCAGTATCACGTTGACCGTGCCACGTATCGGTACGCGTGGACGTATATCAATTGTCTGCCTAGCCGGCTCGAAGAGCTTGAGGCGTTACTGGAGCTGTGAAGTGAGGCGTTCTCATCCCGGACGCAGTGCCGTACACTTCGCATTGCCGTTCCTACTCGGGCAGCTAAGCATCAAATGCCGGTGGTGAGCAGGGTTTTGCCGAACACGGCGCGGCCCTCGATCGCGGCGTGTGCCGCCCCGGCCTGGTCGAGGGGAAACGTCTGCCCGATCACGGGTGCGATCACGCCTGCGGCGGCCTCGCGCAACGCCTGCTCAAGGTAAGCCGATCGGTCACGCGCGGTCAGTTGTGCCGCCTCGATGCCGGTCGCTGAAACGCCCCGCTCGTCGGCGGCCTGCCAATCGACGGACGCGAAACGCCCGCTCGGCGAGCCGTGCGCGGAGAACCGTCCCCCGCGAGCGGTCAGCATGAACGCCGCCTCACCGAGCTGACCGCCGACATTGTCCAGCACCACGTCAGCGCCGTGCTCACCGAACACCGCTCGGGCCTGCGCGATCCAATCCGGACGAGCCGAGTCGATCAACTTATCGGGACCGAGTCGCGCCACCCGCTCCAGCTTCGCGCCGCGGGCCACCGCGACCACCCTCTCCGCGCGGGCGCGGGCCAACTGCACACACAGCAGTCCCAAGCCGCCGCTGGCCCCAACCACGAGCACCCCGTCCCCACGACCGACCTTCGTCACGTCGAACAGGGCCAGCGCGGTCACTGCGTCGTGCAGCAAAGCGGCGGCCACCGCGAGGTCGACGCTGTCGGGCACGACTACCACCGCCTCGGCGGCCACCACGGCTCGATCGGCGTAACCGCCTACCCCGCCTGTGTGGGCGACGACCCTGCGGCCAAGCAGACCCCGGGGCACTCCCGCACCGACCTGCAGAACCCGGCCGGCGATCCCGCTGCCCGGCACATACGGCGGGCGCATCGGAAAATACTCCTGAGCCGCCCCGGAACGTATCGCCGTTTCCACCCACAGCGTGTCGATCACCTCTACTCCGATCAGGACCTCCCCGTCGCCCGCCACCGGATCGGGCGTCTCGACCAACCGGAACACCTCCGGACCACCGAACTTCGACACCATCGCCGCACGCATCACACCCACGCTCCGTTCCATCGCTCGATGTGGCTACGCTAGGAGTTCAACATTGGTTGAAGTCAAGCGCGCGGAGGTCGCCCGTCGCCGGCCGACTGGGAGCACCTGACCATCCGCCTGATGACGGAAGCGAACCAGCGCATCCGACAACTGCGGCGAGTTCTCGACGACATCACTGGCGGAGACAAGCTATGCGAGCTCCCACCCGGCAGCTAACCCGCCGTCACCGGCCGCAGCCGCCACTTCTGGTTGGTCGCGTAGAGGTATTGCCAGACCAAGACATTGGCGCCATTGTCGGCACCGGCGTGGTCGACATCGAGGGCGCGGCCGCCGATTTTTGAGGATATCCGGTACCATCCACCGCCAAGCGCGTCGATATACCACTGCTGGTTGAGACCATCATTGGACTGCCACTGCAACACGTTCGCACCGTCCACGTCGGACGCGTCGGCGACGTCGAGCAGCTTGCCGCTGTGCACGGCATGCAGCTGGTATGAGCCGTCGCTCAGGACCCGCAGGCGCCACTTCTGGTTCGCGGCGCCCAGATATTCCCACTGCAAAACGTCGGCTCCGTCGGAGGTGCTCGCCCAGGCCACGTCGAGCACCTTTCCGCTGTGCCCGGCGGTGAGCACGTAGTCGCCGGGCGGCAGCGGCTGCGCTCCCGGGTCTCCTGAAGGCAAAGCCAGGGTCGCGCTCGTGGACACCGGCACGCCGAAGTCGGGTGTGCCGTCGGCTCGCCAGTTCACCTTCTGCAGCCGCGTTGCACGGTCTCCCCCGCAGCTGCCGCTGGGGTTGGTCACCCCGTGGTAGGCCATCCACGTTTGCGTCCCGTCCGGGGACGTGAAGAAGCTGTTGTGCGCGGTGGTGTAGGCCGAGTTGGCCGCCGAGGCGCGGAAGACCGGCTCCGGAGACTTCGACCACGCCGCCGGGTTGAGCACGTCATCACCGCGGAACGTCAACAGGCCCAAGGCGTAGTTGGGGCTCGTGCAACCGCTGGCCGAGTATGCCAGGAAGAGCCTGCCGCCACGCCACAGCGCGGCAGCGCCCTCGTTGACCGCCGCGTGGTCGGACTCCCACGCGTATTGCGGTCTCGACAGCAGCACGCGCGGGCCGCTGGTCGTCCACGGGTTGCTCATCGGTGCGATGTAAAGGTTTTGCGGGCCTGTCGTGCCGGGCTGCCAACCGGACCAGATGGCATACAGGCGACCGTCCGGCATGGACAGTACCGTGCCGTCGATCGAGTAGTGATCAGCCGCAGCGGCGAGAGCGCCCTTGAAGCTATAGGGGCCGAGCGGATCCGTGCCGGCGCTTTCCAAGACGTACATCCGATGGTTGGCCACCGCGTGGCTGCTGTCGGTCGCGGTGTAGTAGATGTACCATTTGCCGCGCAGTAGATGCATCTCCGGGGCCCACAGCGCGCAGCATCTCGATGCGGTGGTGTCGCGCCACACCACTGTCTCGGGTGCGGTTGCCAGCTCGGTGACGGACGCCGCCTTCGTGATGGCGATGTGGTCGTTGCGAGTGTATGTCAGGTAGTAGTGACCCTGGTGGGTCACCATGAACGGGTCGGCGCCGCTCTCCTTGACGGGGTTGCGAAAGCCCGAAGCAGGGTTGCGAAAGCCGGAAGCGGGGTTGCGCGTGACCGCCGTCGATTGCGCTGCCTGTTGTTGCTGCCCACGGGCGGGAGCGAGGCTCGCCACCGAGCCTGCGGCCGTTGTCGCGAGCACGGCGAAGGCCGTCCAAAAGCGACGGGCTGACAAACGCATGTCGCCTCTCCTTTGCCAGGACCGCCGCTTCAGTCGATGACGGTCGTGTCGGTTGTGGCAAGCAGCCGGTGATAGGGCGGGCGATCCGGCTCGCGCGCGAGAGCCAGCCCGCCACTGAGCGCGTCGCCTTGCGGACGTACCAAATCCAAATAACCGGCAAGTTCGCTTTCCAGAAGGCTGCCGGGATGCAGCAGCCGACCCGCGTAGCTCACCCGATAGGGGTCGGTGAGCCCGGCGGCGCGAGCGGCTGCCGTGGCAGTGCGGGCAAGGTCTTGGGCGGCTTGGCACACGATGTCGCGCGCCACCGGATCTCCCGCCTCGGCGTGCTCCATGACGACCACCGCGAACGACGCGACCCGTGACGGGATGTCGTGTGCCCGCAAGAGCTCTTGTATCGCAGCCACGCTGAGTCCGCCAAGGTGTGCCGCCGCGGCGTCGACGAGGGTGGTGGGCGCACCGGAGCCGTCGAACGCCGCGAGCGCGGACGAGAGGCCGGCCCGCCCGATCGCGAATCCACTGCCGCGATCGCCGAGCAGATATCCCCAACCGTCGGCACGCGCCCAGCGCCCGTCGTGATGGAAGGCGAAGGCGACCGTGCCCGTGCCGGCGCAGATCACGGTGCCGGGCCCGTCGAGGGCGCCGGCGTGAGCGAGGACGCCGTCGTCGACCACATGGACCGCCGCCCCGCCAAACAGCTCCGCCAGCGACTTCCCAAGCTGCTCGCGCAGCGCGCCATCAGCGGGCGCACCGGTCAACCCCGCGCACAACCGTTGCACCGGCCCGCTATAGCCGCAAGCAGCCTTGGCTTCGGCGGTCGCACTCACGATCGCCGTGAGGTCACCGATCCCCGGTTGATAGCTGAATCCGGGTCCGGTCGCGCTCCAGCGCCCGCCCGGCCCGTCGATGAGCAATCGGAGCTCGGACTTGCCGCCGTCGATGACCGCAACGGTCTCGGTCATGGTCTCAGTCATGTCGCGCTCGCGGCTTCGTGGGCGAGCCGGATCGCCTGCCGGACCAGCGACTCGCTCTCCTCCAGGGAAAACAGGCTGCTCAGGGCCTCGTATGTGCCCGCCTCGTGCCCCGCCTCGTCGGCCACGTAACCAAAATAGCCATCGCTGTATCCGATGACCCTCGTGGTCGTGAATGGGCTGTCCCGCGCGATCCTGGCGGCCAGCGTGCCGAACGGCTCGACGGGCAGGTGCAGCCACGCGACCTCACCGAGGCTCACCACGGTCATGGGCAGCCGCATCGTCTCGGGCAGCTCCACTTGCGACAGTCGCTGCTGCCGCCGTGCGCCTTCCAAGCGCGTCATGGCGATGCGGGCGTCCGGCGCCTCCGGCGTGCCCGCCTGGCCACACCATGCCTCCTGCGCGGCGGCGAGTTGCCGTGCGGCGTGTTCCGGTGTCGGGAGTGGACGGACGTGCAATTCGGCCGCGCCACGGTGCACTCGGGGAGCGTCCACATTGGGCAAGGGCTGGGCGTCGTCGTGCAGCCCGCGCAGCACCGTCCCGCTGAGGATCGCCCCGATCCGTGCCACCTCGGTGAAGCCCCGGCCTCGGCGCAGCAGGCGTGGGCTCGCGTCGCCCGCTGGGCCCTGCAGGAAGCCGACGATCGGCCGCGCTTGCCCCCCGCCCGTGAACCCGGCCAGCGCGGTGAGCGCCTCCTCCAGCACGTGCCGTGCGAGGCCGGGCCAATCGGCCGACCAGTGGAGGTTTTCCGGGCCGAGCACGGTCGGGTGGCTCGCGTAATCGAACAGCATCGCGCGCACCGGCCCACCACCCGGTGCCCGCAGCGCGAGGATGCCGGTGCGGTTGTCGTGCCAGCCGTCGGGGTGGTGGCGATTGGCGCCAGCATTGGGCGCGGGCACCAGGCACCAGTGCGCTTCGACCGGCTCCGGCCGCACGGCCGCCTGCCGTGCCAGACGATCGACCGCCGCGACGAGTTCGCCGATCAGCGCGGCGTCCCGTGCGCCCTCGTCCGCCGGGTGCAGTGGCCCGGTCCAGCCCTCCGGTCCGGAGTGCGTATGCGAGGCGCAGACGACGACATTGTCCGCGGGCACAGCGAGCGCACGGGCCACGGCCGAACGCAGATCCGTCGAAAGGCCCACGTCCACGGCGACCGCGTCAAGGCACAGCCAGGCGACGGCCCCCGTGCCCGTGCCAAGGCAGATGAGCGTTGCCCGCAACGGGTCGTGCGTCCCGAGCGCCGTCTCGCGGCCGCGTGCTATGTATCCGGCCATCGCATGGCCCGGTTGCGGTGTCACATCGGCCTGCGCGGCGCGCAGCAGCATCGTGCTCATCGGCTCAGCTGTCGATCCGCAGGCGGGCCGTGAGCGCGTGGCCATGCATGAGCTCGGCGTCGGCGATGGCCGCGGTGGCCGGGGCCACCAACCGGCTACCCTCCGGCGTAACCCGTTGGTACGTCACGGTTTTGAGGAACTTGCCCACCCACAGGCCACCGGTGTACCGGGCCGCGCCCCGGGTCGGCAGCACGTGGTTGGTGCCGATCGCCTTGTCGGAATAGGCCACTGTCGCATGTGGACCGAGGAACAGCGAGCCGTAGTTGCGCAACCGTTCGAAGTACCAATCGGGATCGGCGGTCTGGACCTCAAGATGCTCCGGCGCATACCCGTCCATCACCTCGACCGCCTCTTCGGGCGTCGCGCACACGATCACCGTGCCATGGTCGCGCCAGGCCTTCCCCGCGACGTCGGCGGTCGGCCACGTGGTCTCCAGCCATCGCTCCACCTCACGCAGCACGGCTTCGCCGAAGGCACGTGACGTGGTGACCAGCAGTGCCGGGCTGTCCGGTCCGTGCTCGGCCTGGCCCAGCAGATCGGCCGCCACGACGCGCGGCTCGGCGGACTCGTCCGCGATGACGGCGACCTCGGTGGGTCCCGCGATGAGATCGATGCCGACCCGGCCGAACAACTGACGCTTGGTCTCGGCGACATAGGCGTTGCCCGCGCCCACGATCATGTCCACGGCGGGCACCCCCTCGATGCCGAACGCGAGCGCAGCGAGCGCCTGAACGCCGCCGAGACAGACGACGACGTCGGCTCCGCACAGCGCCATCGTGTGCAGCTGTGGCGGGAAGACTCCCTTGCCGTCGCGCGGCGGGGCCACCGCGACCACTCGCTCGACGCCCGCCGCCTTCGGCACGGCGACCGTCATGATGGCCGACGCGATCAGCGGATAACGACCGCCGGGAATGTATGAGCCGACGGAGCCCACGGGAAGGTGCCGGTGCCCCAGCACCACACCGGGCAGCGGCCGCACCTCAAGGTCGGTCAGGCTGTCGCGTTGCCGGCGGGCGAACTCGGTGACCTGCCGGACCGCGAAGTCGATGTGCGCGGCCAGTTCGTCGTCGACCAGCCGCCGCGCCTGCTGCACCTGCTCGGGCCCGACGATGAACGAATCGGGCTCCCACCCGTCGAAGCGGGCCGAGTAGCGGCGGATGGCCGCGAGCCCTTCCCGCTCCACGTCAAGCAGGATCCTGCTCACCGTCTCGACGATCTCCGGCGACGCGGCGGCGGCCGGGCGCCACCCTTCCTTGAGGTATTCGGGCACGCCGCGAGGGTACGAAGCACGAGACCGGCTTGTCAATACTGGTACGTACCAGTGCCGGTCAGCGGGCCAGCTTGTGCACCCGCACCACGGCGTCGTAGATATCTCCTCGGTACCAGGAACGCCCGGCTTCGAGCACGAGGCCCTCGGTGTCATAGCTGACGCCCTCGACCAGCAAGCAGGGTTGCGTCCGCTCGATGCCAAGCAGCGCCGCGTCGGCCGGATCGGGAAGCACCGCGGCGAGCCGGTTCTCCGCGCTCCCGGCCCGCACTCCCCAGCGCTGTTCGAGCTCGTCGTAGAGCGACCGATCGTTCCAGTCCAATTCGGACAGCTCGGGGAAGCGGTCAAGCGACACGTTGGTCCGCTCCAGCGCCATGGGCACGCCGTCGGCCGTGCGCAGCCGCTCCAGCCGCAGCACCGGCGAGCCCGCGGCGACCTGCAGCCGGGCCGACAAGGACTTGCTGGCCGCCTCGGTCATGGCGGACAGGACCTTCGCGCCCGGTTGCCTCCCACGCCTGCGCATGTCATGGCTGAACGAGGTCAGCAGGTCGATGTGCCCGGGACGCGGCTCGGCGACGAACGTGCCGTGCCCGTGCCGGCGAAACAGCAGGCCGTCGGCGAGCAGCCGGTCGACGGCCTGGCGCACCGTGGTGCGCGCGATCCCGTAGTGCTCGGCGAGCACCCGTTCGGAGGGCAGCAGCGCGCCCGGACCCAGCCGGGCGGCAAGCTCCT
This sequence comes from Allorhizocola rhizosphaerae, assembly GCF_003426775.1. Taxonomy (GTDB): domain Bacteria; phylum Actinomycetota; class Actinomycetes; order Mycobacteriales; family Micromonosporaceae; genus Allorhizocola; species Allorhizocola rhizosphaerae. The sequence continues at coordinate 17,875 of NZ_QJUG01000047.1, forward strand.
CGAGCACCGCATACAGCGCGTCTGCTTTGGACATGCTCGCCGGAAGCCGCCGCCGCAGCGGCGCCTCGGGCGTGGGCTGGTGTTTCGGTCGGGCCACGAGACCAGTATCTCAAGCTTACTGGTACACACCAGTACTTGACACAGGTACATACCAGTATTAGCTTGGCCGCATCTTTCCTGGTGAAGGGAGCGCTCGTGGCAAAGCTGGCTCGATGGGTTCTCGCCGCGGCCGTGGTCGCCGCCGCGACCGGGTGTGCGCCCGGTGGCGCGCCCGCGGACGGGAACATCACGCTGAACGTGTGGGGGTGGCGCACCGAGGACGTGGCCGCCTACAACAAAATCTTCGAGCGGTACGAGAAGAACCACCCCGGCGTCAACGTCGAGTACCGCGCTTTCAAGAACACCGAGTACAACACGATCCTGCTCACCGGGCTGGCCGGCGACGCCGGACCAGACCTCGCCCAGCTGCGCGCCTACGGCGAGCTGCAGCCGAGCATCGCCTCGGGCGGCCTGCTCGCACTCGACGGGCAGATCGAGGCACTCAAGTCGTTCCCATCGTCCACTCTGGACGGCGTACGGTCCAAAGACGACGGCAAGGTCTACGGCGTCCCGTTCGCCATCCAGACCATGCACGTCATCTACAACAAGAAGCTGTTCGCCGCGCACGCAATCGCCCCGCCCGCCACGTGGCAGGACATGACCGCGGGCGCGGACACGCTGCAGTCGGCGGGCGTCACCCCGTTCGCCGTCACCGTCCGCGACGACTGGATGCTCCCGATCGAGCACGAAATCTTCGGTGCCGGCCGCTACGGCGGGCCGGACTTCCGCGAACGCCTGCTGCGCGGCAACGCGAAATTCACCGACCCCGATTACGTGGCGTCCATCGAGCTCTACGCGGGCACGACGAAGTACTGGCAGCCCAAGTTCTCCGGGGTCGGCTACGACGACGCGAAGGCCCTGTTCGCCTCGGGCAAGGCGGCCATGTTCCCCGGCGGTGTCTGGGAGCTGGCCGAGTTCCGGCGGGCCGTGCCGGACATCGAGATGGGCATCTTCAACGTGCCGCCGCCACCGGACGCCAAGGTGAACAAGACGCTCACGCCCGGTTTCGTGGACGGTTCGTTCGGTGTGTCGTCGCGGACCCCGAGGCAGGCCCAAGCGCTGGAGCTGGCGCGCTGGATGGCTTCGGCCGAGTTCGGTCAGGCGTTCTCCGACGAGCTGACGCAGATTTCTGCGGTACCAGGGACGACTCCCACCGATCCACTGCTCAAGCAGGCATTCGAGGGCTTCCGGGCCAACCCCGGCCCATACCTCATGTACGGCGACTTCGGCTACGGCACCCCGTCGGGCGCGGAGTTGCTGCGAGCCGGGCTGGCCGACGTGCTGCTGGGCCGCAAGTCGGCTGCCGATGTCGCGTCGGGTCTGCAGCGCGGTGTCGAGCAGTGGTTCCGGCCTCGTGGCTAAGCGCGGTGCGGGCAGCAGCGGCCGGGTCGGGTGGACAGCCTTTTTCTGCGGGCCGGCCGCGCTGCTCTACACGGTGTTCGTCGTCGTGCCGCTGGTGACCGCGCTGTGGTACAGCATCTTCTCCTGGAGAGGCACCACCCAGGGCCCGCTGTCGGGATTGGACAATTACGCCACGGTGCTGACCGCTTATCCTTATCAGGACCAGCTTTTGCGGGCCTTCGGCCACAACGGCGTGTTCTTCGTCGGCACAATGCTCGTGCAAAACACCGTGGGCCTGGCGCTGGCCCTGTTGCTGCACCGGGCGCCACTGGGCAGGCGGCTGTTCCAGACGCTCTACTCGCTGCCATACCTGATCAGCCCGCTGGTCGTGGGATACCTGTGGTCGATGTTGCTGTCGCCGTCCTTCGGGCCGGTCAACGCCGTGCTGGAGGCGGTCGGCCTCGACGCCCTGGCCCGGCCGTGGCTCGGCGACCCCGGCACCGCCCTGCCCGTGGTGGTTCTGGTCAACGCGTGGCAGTGGGTGGGCGGGCCGATGCTCATCTTCGGCGCGGCGCTCGCGGCGGTGCCCGCCGAGCTGGAGGAGTCGGCCCGCATCGACGGCGCCTCGGCCTGGAAGACCTTCTGGACGGTCCGCTTCCCGCTGATCCTTCCCACGGTCGGCGTCGTGACGCTGCTGACCTTCATCGGCACCTTCAACGTCTTCGACCTGGTTTTCGCGCTCGGCGGATCCTCGGGCGGGCCGGGGCAGGCCATGGACGTGCTCGGGTTGCTGTTCTACCGGCTGGCGTTCCAGGGCGGCGTCAATGCCATCGGCCTGTCATCGGCGCTGGCCATGCTGATGTTCGTCTTCGTTTTCGGGATCTCGCTGCTGGTCGACCGCATGCTGCGCCGCCGCGAGGTGAACCCGTGAAGACCACAGCCCGGGGCCGCATCGCCACGCAGGTGCTGCTGTGGGCCTATGCCGGGGTCGCGGCCGGGCCGCTGCTGCTCGTCGTGCTGGGTTCGCTGCGGCCCAACCAGGATCTGTTGCGCGATCCGCTGGGGTTGCCGCAACGCCCGACCCTGGCCAACTACGAACGGGCGTGGCAGAGCGCTTCGCTGTCGACGTATCTGTGGAACTCCGTGCTCATCACGGCAGCGGCCGTGGCGCTGTGCACGACTGTGTCGCTGATGGCCGCCTATCCCTTGGCACGCTGGCACTTTCGCGGTCGTGCCATGCTCGCCGCGTACTTCCTGTCGGGATTGATGCTCCCGATCAAATTGGGTATCCTGCCCATCTTCTACATGTTCCAGAGCATGTCGCTGATCGACAGCCGGCTCGGCCTCATCCTGCTCTACGCCGCCTCGGGGATTCCGTTCTCCGTCTTCGTACTGATGGCGTTTCTGCGCGGGCTGCCCCGTGACGTCGAGGAGGCGGCCCGCATCGACGGCGCCGACGAGCTGCGCCTGTTTCGCTCGGTCATCACGCCGCTGGCGCGCCCGGCCATCGCGACCGTTGCCGTCTTCCAGATCGCGCCCGCGTGGAACGACTTCTTCTTCCCGCTGGTGCTGTTGCGTTCCACCGACAAGTACACCATCCCGGTTGGACTGTCGCGATTCTTCGGCGAGCACGCCGCCGACCGGGGCGCGCTCTATGCGGGCCTGGTGCTCGCGGTGCTGCCGCTCGTGGTCGTGTTCGTCATCGCCAGCCGCCAGATCGTCGCCGGACTGACCGCCGGCATCGGGAGGTAGAAAATTATGGAGTATCCCACCATCGCGCGCCGTGTCGTCGACCATGTGGTGCAGACTCAGGCAGGTGCCATCGAGGCGGCCGCCGATCTGGTCGCCACGGCGATCCGGGCCGGCGCGATCCTGCACGCCTTCGGCACCGGCCACGCCCGCATCGTGGCGCACGAGCTGTCCGGCCGCGCCGGTGGGCTCGTCCCTGTGAATCTGGTATCCATCAAGGACCTCGTGATGTTCGGCGGCCAACCGCCCGCCGACATCCTCGACCCCACCGTCGAGCGCGACCCGGCGCTCGCGGCGCGGGTCTACGAACTGGCCGCCCCGAAACCCGCGGATGTCTTCCTGATCGCCTCCCAGTCGGGCATCAACGGCTCGGTCGTCCAGATGGCTCGCCTGGTCACCGACCGAGGCCACGCGCTGATCGCCATAACGTCCTTGGCGCACAGCCGATCCGTGCCTTCGCGGCACGAGAGCGGCACCCGGCTGGGCGACCACGCGCACGTGGTCATCGACACCGGTGCGCCGGTAGGCGATGCGGCCGTGACGCTGCCCGACGGCACGCGCAGCAACGCGGTCTCCTCGCTAGCCGGGGTGCTCATCGCGCAAATGCTCACCGAACGGGTGTGTCGCCTGCTGCTCGACTCCGGCATGCGGCCCCCTGTTTACACCTCAATGAACGTACCGGGCGGTGACTCCAGCAACGCCGAGCTCATCGCCGCGTACACGGGTCGCGTGCGGCCCATCGAACCCTGACCCTCTCTTCGCGGAGGAAAGATGATCCCTCGTCGTGTCTTACCCGTCCTCGTTGTGGCGCTCGTGGTCGCGGCCGGCCTGCCGGCAAACGCCGCCCCGCCACCGCCGCCGTCCGCGAGCGAACCGCTGCCGGTCGTCACCCCCACGCCCCAGTCGATGAGCCGGTTCTCCACCGGATTCACTGTCAGCACCGACGCGCTCACCGGTGCAGTGCACCGGGCGGGCGTCGAGCGTTCCCGTCCCGCCAAGGGATCGGGCGTCACCGTCCACATCGGTCAGTCCGCCGAGCCGGTCCTGCGCAAGTGGGGCGTGAAAGGCCCGCAGGGCCTGCCTGCCGGTGGTTATGTGCTCGCCATCGGCAAGCACGGCTCCAGCCCCACGATAGCGATGTCCGGCGTGGACGAGGCCGGAACGTTCTATGCCGCGCAGACCCTGCGTCAGCTTGTGCGGCACCGAGACGGCACGGCGACGCTGCCCGGCGTGGTGATCCAGGACTACCCGGCGTTCGCCTGGCGCGGCGGCATGGAATCGTTCTACGGCAATCCGTGGCCGCAGGCGGACTTGTTGCGGCACTTGGACTTTTTGGGCCAGCACAGGATGAACGCCTTCCAGTACACGGTGAGCGGTGACCCGCGCACGTCCGGCACGCTGTGGCGCTCGCCGTACCCGCCGAACGAACTGCAAAACTTCGCCCAGGCGATCGCTCGGGCCAAGGCCAATCACGTGGAGTTCATCTACCGCGTCAACCCGGAGGCCAACGTCTCCCCCGACCACGGCATCTGCCACGCGCTGCGGTCCGATCTGGACGCTCTCGTGGCGCGCTATCAACAGATGTACGACATCGGCGAGCGGGTCTTCTCCATCGGCTGGGACGACGTGCGCGGGCGGTTCGTCTGCAACCTGGATCAGCAGGTGTTCGGCGGTGACCCGGTCAGCCCGCTGGCCGCGGCGCAGGCCCACGTGGTCAATCACGTCTACCAGAACTTCATCCGGCCCCGCCCCGACACCAGGCTGCTGACCGTGCCGACCGACTACGCCGGCAACCACATCTCCGCCTACCGGACCCGGTTCGCTCAGCTGATCCCCGCCGACGTCACCATGTTCTGGACCGGCCCGCAGGTCGTCTCCCCCACCATCACCGCCAACGACCTCGCCCAGGCGCAACAGGCGTTCGGCGGGCGCCGTCTGCTCATCTTCGACAACTACCCCGTCAACGACTTCGCGCCGACGCACCAGCACCTTGGGCCGCTCGTCGGTCGCGACCCGGCTTTGGCCGCGTCGGCGGTGGGTTTCCTGGCCAACGAGATGCAGGAGGCCGAGGCGTCGCTGATCTCGTTGTTCACGGTGTCGGAGTATGCCTGGAACCCCTCGGCATATCAGCCGCAGGAATCGTGGACCAGGTCGCTTCGCGAGTTTGGTGGGGCGGCGTATGAAGCGCTGCGCGCCTATGCGGAGCACTCGCTTTACTCGCCCCTGCATCCGCAGGGGGCTCCGTCGGTACAAAATAGGATTCTTCAATTCCGCGATGCCTGGCGCAACGGCGGCGACCTTGGCGCTGTCGGAGATGCGATTCTGGCGGAGGTGGCTCGCGCCCGCAGCGCCCCGGCGCAGCTGCGCGCGACACTGCACAACCCATCGTTCCTTCAGGTGAGCGAGCCCTGGCTGGTGACGCTGGAACACCGCGCGGCTGCCGCCCAGGCGGCGGTGCACGCGCTGCGCGCTCAAGCGGCCGGTGATCTGGCGACCTATCGTGCGCAACGGCGGGCGATGCGGCAGTCGCTCGCGAGCGCGGGCGGGACAGGCAAGATTGTTGCCGCCGGGGTTTACGAGCCCCTGTTCGATCTGGTTTCCGGCGCGCGCGGCTCGACGGTTGTGCGGCATGACAGTGACGCGATGTCGGTGTTTTCGCGCGGGTCCAACGGACATTTGCAAACGTCGTGGCAGACCTCGGCGGGCAGTGGCTGGAACGGATTCACCAGCATCACCGGCATCACCATGCTGGGCCGTCCGGAAGTCGTCGTGCGGCGCAACGGCGCGATGACGGCGGTCGTGCGCGGCAGCGACAACCGGCTGTGGACCAACCGCCAGGCCACTCCGGGTGGCACGTGGCAGGGTTGGGTGAAGATGAGCGATGCCGCCGTCGGTGGCGACCCCACCGTGGTGCAGGCGGACGATTTCACGCTCAACGTGTTCGTGCGCGGCGCCGATGGCCGCCCGCACACGATTTGGCAGGTGGGCAGCGGCTGGAGTGCGCTGACCGCGCTGCCGGGAGTGTCGATGGTGGGCAGGCCCGCCGTCGTCGTGGGACTCAACGGCACGATGAGCGCTTATGTGCGCGGCACCGACAATCGTGTGTGGACATCGTGGCAGAGCAGTCCCGGCAGCGGCTGGAGCGGCTGGGCCAGTCTCGGCGGTTCGGCGGCCGACAGCCCGACCGTGGTGATGAACGACAACGGAGCGCTCAGCGCGTTCATCCGCGGCAATGACGGGCTGCTGCACACGTCGTGGCAGTCGGCCGAGGGCAGCAACTGGTCCGGGTTCACCGTCATCCTCCCCGGCCAGACCTTCACCGGCACGCCGGAAATCCTGGTCAACAACGCCGGAGCCATGTCGGCCTACCTGCGCGGGACCGACAACCGCGTCTGGACCGCGTGGCAGAACCAGGCCGGAGGCTCCTGGTCCGGCTGGTCGGCGATCACCGAAGCGGCGGTCGCCGCGAGCAGCCCGCAGATAATCGATTCGGCCACGGGCGCGGCAAGCATCTTCGTGCTCAACGGCAGCGGCAACATGCTCACCTCATGGCAGACGTCGTTCGGCTCCAACTGGACCGGCTACGCCAACCTCGGCGGCAGCCTGACCCCCTGACAGTATCGCTTGTGGACGGTCGCTCTCGCGGCCGTCCACAAGCGGCGTTGCAGTCCTTCGGTCTCGGTTGCCGACGCGCGCTGCGCTGTCGACCTCACTCTAGGACCGGCCAGACGACGACTTTGACCTCGCCGACCTCGCTTGGCTGAGAGCCGTTGACGGTCAACCGGAAAGCAAGCTCGCCTTTCGGCAGATCGCTTCGCGGAATCGACCACCCGAAGGTCTTGGTGACCGCGTCGGCCTTGCAGTTGTCGGTCGGTCGTTCGACGGCGACTTCGGCGACTTGGGCGGCTCTCTCGAGCCGCACACCGGCCGCCTTCGCGGGACATCCCGTTGAACCCGTCGCGCTCGCCACGACGACTATCTGCGTCGCGTAGTCGGCCGAAAGCCGCGCGGCGTCAATGCCGAACTCCTGCGAGACCGGCTGGACCTCGCCGGAATCGGTGATAACGCGAAGCCGGGAGCCCGGTCCACCAGGCAGATCAAACGCCAACACCCCCACCTGCTCGGCGCCGCTAGCGCATCCGGTCGACAGGGCGGCCAGGACAAGCAGACAGGCGGCGAGGCGTCTCATCCAGTCACCGTCGCCACGGACCAGCGGCTGTGCAGCACATGTATCGGCGTGTACCAAGCCAGATCGCCGCCCGACCCGTCGATGATGCCGACGGCGAGCGCTCCCCCGGATCCCGGACGATACACCGGCCCGCCCGAGTCGCCGCCTTGGACGCCGCTCTTGGTGGGGTCGCTACTGCGCGTCTGGTTGAGGTGGCATGTGCGCACTCCAGCACTATATGTGTGGCAGACGTTCTCCACTTCGAGATAAGTGTTGCAATATGGACCGCTCACCGAGCCGTTGACGCAGACATAATTGCCCACCTGCGGATAAAAGTTTCCGCGGACCTGCAGCGCGCTTGAACTCGTCGGCGCCCCGCTGTACATGTATGTTCCGTAGGACGGTCCGCCGATCAATACCGTTGTCATAGCCGTAGGTGTCATCGACTGCGGATGTCTGGCCGACGGTGTTGCCGTTGTTAGTCCAAACCGTCCCCGTCGCACCGCAGTGTCCTGACGTGAGCATGTATCGCGTCAGGCTGCCGCTATCAACGACGCCCTCAGACTAAACCGCCGAGTGCGCATTGGGCGTGTCGGCGCGGGAAACACCGTTTCCTGCACCGTCCTCCGGCGACGACTCCGAGCGGATCGGCATGCTGCAGTGCAACGTGTGGCCGTCGGTGTGGATCGGTTCGGCAATGGAGCGCCAGAACGGTTCGGCTCCGCGGACCCGGGTGTCGGTGTGCAGGTAGATGGCGTCGTAGCCGGGCGTTTGCGCCACGAACTCGCACGCCATGATGACCAGTTGGCGCGCCAGCCCGTGGCGGCGGTGGTCTGGGCGAACGTACACGCGGAATAGTTGTGCTGTCGTGCCGGACGGGTATTTTTCGGCGAGCCATCGTGGGTGGGGCGGGTGGTTGGGGCCGACGGCTCGCACGCCGGTGGTCGCGACGATCTGTCCATTGTGGACGGCGACAAGCAGGGTGTGTCTTGGCGGCTCCAGATATGCACCATGAAGGTCGATGACGTCGTGGTGCCAGTGTGGCACATAGCCGTAGCCGAAGTCCCGGTAGAACGTGTCCAGCATGACGCTGCGGGCGCCGGTCAGGTCGGCCTCCCGCGCGGTGCGTACCTCGTAGGTCATCGAGCATCCTCCATCGTTTCCGCGAGCACGGCGTCCACCGGCCCGTATCGGGTGAGCCGTCCATCGGCCACAACGGCAACGGTGTCCGCGACGGCGGACACGAGGCCAAGGTCGTGTGTGATGAGCACCAACGTGCCGGGCAGGCCGGCCAGCAGTGCCACCGAAGCGTTGCGGGTCACCGTGTCCAAAGCGGACGTGACCTCGTCGCACACGAGCACCTCCGGTTCGGCCAGCAGCGCGCGGGCCAGGGCGGCGCGTTGGAGCTCACCACCGGAGAGGCCGGCCGGCATCCGTGAGGCGGTGTCGCTGCCCACGCCAAGCCGCCCCAGCGTGGCGTCGGCATGTGCCCGAGCCTCATCGGATGCCATGCCGCGCAACCGGATCGCCGTGCGGGCCACTTGATCGCGGACAGTCCGGCGCGGATCGAACGCGGCCCGTGCGTCTTGGAAAACGTACTGGATGGCGCGGCGCTGCGCGAGGCTCCTGCCGCCCAGATGCGCGGCCAGCCGCTCGCCGCGCAACCGGATCGTCCCGGCCGCTGGTTCATGCAGTCCGGCCAGGCATCGGGCGAGCGTGGTCTTGCCCGAACCGGATGCGCCGACCACGGCCAACCGGCTCCCGCCCGGTACCGCAAAAGAAATGTCTTGAATCACGGGTTGGCGATAGCCTGCCGTCAGGCCCTCCACCTCAAGCACCGGCTCCGCGGCAGCAAGGGAACCGCCGGCCCGCGGATGCTGCTCGGCCGCAAGCAACTGCCGGGTGTAGGCGTGCGATGGCGCATGCAGCACCCGCGCCGCCGGGCCGCTCTCACACACCTGACCGTCGCGCAGCACCACGACGTCGTCGGCAAGCCGGCGGGCGGCGCCAAGGTCGTGCGTCGCGATCACGATGGCCAGACCACGCCGGGCGAGGGCGGCGATTTCGCCTATCACCGCATCGCGCGTGAGCGGATCGAGCCCCGTCGTCGGTTCGTCGAGCATCAATGCGCTCGGCCCGCCCGCGAGCGCCTCGGCCAACACCAGCCGCTGCTGCTGCCCGCCCGAGAATTGATGCGGGTACCGGCGAAGCTCCCGCCACGTCAACGGAATCCGCGCGCTGTCGAGCGCCTGTGCGACCGCATCCCGCGCCGGCCGCCCAGCAGCACGGGCGAACTCACGCAACACCGCGCCGACGCGACGAGCCGGATTCAGAGCGGCGGCGGGGTTTTGCTGCACATAGCCGATGCGCCCGGCGACCCGGGCCGTGCCGGTGAGCCGCACCCCGGGACGGGCCTCTCCCAACAGCGCGAGCCCGATCGTGGTCTTGCCGCTGCCTGACTCACCGATCAGCGCGAGCACCCGCCCCGGCCCGACCGTGAAGGAAACCTCGCGCACCAATGCGGTTTCGCCCGCGTACGCGCACAACTGCCGCACCTCGATCACCGCCGCCTCCGGGTCAAATCGTCGGCGAGCAGGTTGACGCCGAGGGTGAACGCCACGATGAGCGCGGCCGGCACGAGCACCGCCCACGGCTGCAACAACAATCCCGCGCGGTTGCGGTCGACCAGCACAGCCCAGTCGGCGGCGTCGGGTGGCAGCCCGACGCCCAAAAAGTTGGCGGCGCCCACCAGATACACCGAGGTTGTCATGCGGGTCCCGGCGTCGGCCAACAACGGCCGCACAATGCACCGCCCGACGTATCCAATGTGGACCGCCCACCAGGACTCGCCCTGCAGCACCATGGCTTCCGCCGCCGGATGACGCGCGGCGTCCAGCGCCGCCGTCCGCACGAGCCGAGCCACCGCCGGGGCGGTGACGACCGTGACGACGACCACGATGATGCCGGCGTTCCGCCCGGCCGACGCCGCCACCAACAGCAGCACCAGCAGCGCGGGCACGGCCAGCAGCACGTCGAGCGGGCGCATCAGCGTCTCGTCCATCCATCGGCGGCGTGTGCCCGCGGCAAGCAAACCCACCAGCGTGCCGATGCCATATGCAGCAACCGTCGCAGCGGCCGCTAGCGCCAATGTGGACAGTCCACCCCGCAGCACAAGGCCGAGCACGTCGCGCCCAAGCCCATCGGTGCCGAGCGGATAGCCCGGCCCGAACGCATACGCCGGGCCGCGCCGAGCATTGGTAAACCCGGCGAGCACCGGCCCGAAAACGGCCACGGCGAGCGGGATCCCGGTCAGGGTCACGGCGACCGCGCGCCTCATGCCACTCCCGCCCTCGGCGCCAGCCGGAACGCAATCACGTCGGCGGTCAGGTTGGCCAGCACCGCGACCGCGGCGACCATCACCGTGACTCCTTGCACCACCGGCACATCACGCGCCGCAACCGCCTCGACAAGCACCGCCGACAGCCCGGGGATCGCAAAAATCGCCTCCACGACAATGATTCCGCCGACGAGCCAGTCCACCGTGCGGGCCAGCTGCTGCACGGCCGGCGCGGCCGCATTGGGCAGCGCATGCCCAAGCAGCACACGCCATCGCGGCAACCCGTGCCGCCGGGCGTGCGCCACATAGTCGCTCGCAAGCGCGTCGATCATCGCGCCTCGAAGCGTGCGCACCGGAGCGGCCGCACTGCGCGCGAGCAGCACCACCACCGGAAGCACGAGCAACGCCGGATCCTCCAGCAGCCCACCACCGACCGCCGTGGCAGGCAGCAACCCCAGCCATAGCGCGAAGACCGCGATGAGCAGGACCGCCAAGGCGAACTCCGGCACGCAGTGCAGCGCAACGGTTGTCGAGCTGACCGCGCGGTCGAACCAGCCGCCCGCCCGGACCGCCGCGCACACTCCCAACGCGACGGTCAACGGCACCAGCACCGCCAGGGTCACCAAGGCGAGCACCGTCGTCGGCCCGGCCGCCGTCCCCAGGAGCGAGACCACCGGCCGCCCCGAACGCAGTGACGCGCCAAGGTCTCCGGTGACCAGACCGCCCAGCCAGTCGCCGTAACGCTGCCACACCGGCCGGTCCAAGCCGAACTGTTGCCGCAGCGCCGCGATGCGCGCCGGATCGGGGTCGTCGCCCGCGGCCGCCACCGCCGCATCACCGGGCAAAGCCTCCAGGAACGCGAACACCAGCGTCGCCACGGCCAGGATCTGCAGCAGGCCGACGCCGGCTCGCCGCAGCCCGTAACCGGCCAGGGTCACGCCAGCCACACCCGCTCGAACCGGGCCCAGTCAAGCGTGTTCGGCGGCGCCTGGCCCACACCGTGCACTTTGGACGATGTGCCGACGATCCAGTCGGCGAAGCCCCACACCAACAGCCCGCACCGCTCGTGCAGCTGGGTCTGCATGTCGCGGTAGACGGCCGTGCGGGCGGCCTCGTCCACGGACGCCTGCGCCTTCTGATACAGGCCGTCGAACTCCGCCGAGCCCCAGCGGGTCACATTCTGCGGGGAGGTGGTCAGCAGCCGCGTGGCGATGTGGCTGTGGATCGGCATGGAGCCGGAGCGGTACGACGCCATGCTCCCGCCGGTCAGCGTGTCCCGCCAGAACGTGTCCTTGTTGCCCATGCTGACCTCGACGGCCACACCGGCTTTGCGTGCCTGCTCGGCGAAGATGGTGGCCGCGTCGACCAGCCCGGCACCGGCGTGCGCCGTCTGCAACTGCACCTTGAGCCCTTCGGCTCCCGCCTGGCGCAGCAACGCCTTCGCCCGGTCGAGGTCCGGGGTGCGCTGCGGGAGGTCGGCGTAGTACTGATAACCCTTGCCGAACAGGTCGTTGCCCACCTCGCCCATGCCCGACAGCACGGTGTTGACCAGCTCCTGCCGGTCGGCGATGAGCCGGAACGCGGCCCGCACCTCGGGCTTGTCGAACGGTGGCCGGTCCAGCTTCATGGCGAAGGCGTGCATCGCCGAGCCCGGCGCGCGCACGATGCGCACCCGCGCGTCCGCGGCGTAGGTGCGGGCGCTGGTGGTCGCGAGGTCGTGCGCGTAGTCGATCTGCCCGCCGACGAGTGCGTTGACCCGCGCGGTCTCCTCGTTGACCGGGATGAACTCCACCTCGTCCAGCCACGCGGGCTGGTCCCAGTATCCATCGAATCGCGTGAGCAGCAACGGCTTTCCCGGCTCGAAGGAGGAGAACCGGAACGGCCCCGAGCCGACCGGGCGGGTGAAGTCGGTGGCGTCGCGAGGGACGATCCAGGTGCCGAAAGCGGCGGTCGCCGAAGGGAATTCGGCGCTGGCCGTCTTCAAGACGAATTCTATGGTACGGCCATCGACCGCGCGGCACGCGCCGAGATCGATGGCCGCGAGCTGGATGGCGGCGCGCCGGTTGGCGGGGTCGGCCATGATGCGGGCATAGCTTGCCAGCACGTCCTCGGCGGTGACCGGCCTGCCATCGTGGAAGTCGGCCTGGCGCAAGGTGACCCGCCACCGCGTGGCGTCGGCGTTGGGCTCGAACCTCTCGGCGAGCCGCGGCTGCACCGACATGTCCGCGCCAAAATCGGCCAGCTTGTCATACAAGGCCTTGGAGCGCGCACCGTCGACGAAAAGGTTGGCCGCGTGCGGGTCGAGCGTCTCCTTCGCACCGGCGGTCTGAAACGCGGCGCGCAGCCTGCCGCCCCGGCGCGGAGACGCTGTGGCGTCAGGAGTCGCGCCCGGTGCGCTCGTCGCGCCGGAACCGCATCCGGCGAGCAGGGCGGCGCCCGCGAGCCCGGTCAGCAGGCGGCGGCGTGAGGTGGTGACTGAGGACATCGGTGTTGGTGCCTTTCTGTTCATTGAAGAGCGCGCATACGGATGACTGCCAGTGCGGAAAGCAACCCGGCGAGAATCAAGGGCATAAAAGCCATGTGGGGGTACGCGTTACGCGCGCCGAGATCCCAGAGCCAACCGGTTGCGGCCGAGCCAAGCGTGGCCGCGACTCCGGAAGCCAGATAAAACGCGCCGTAGTAGGTGCCGGGCAGGTCGCGATGGGCGAACGCGGGCACGAGCTGCATCACGAACGGATGTGCTATCTGATAACCGATGCTGAGCACGAGCACGCACACCACCACCGCGACCGGATGCCCCGACAGCGCGGGTGCCACGAAGGCCAAGCCCATCACGGCAAGCCCGGCGGCGATCGACCGTTTCGGGCTCCAGCGGGACTCGCACCAGGCCGTGATGCGCACTTGCCCGGCGATGCCGACGAGCGTGGCGAGCGCGAACACGACACCGGCTGCCCAGGGTCGGCCCGTCGCCTGCTCGGCCGCGAGCGGTACCACCAAATAAAGCTGGGAGTAAAGGGCGAAGATGGCCGCCGTCGCGAGCGTGAATCCCACAAACGCCCGGTTGGCCAGCACGCCGCGCCAGTCCTGCCAGACCGTAGCGGTTTGTTGATTGGCGACGGGGCGTGCCGGAAGTGCAAGCAGCTGCGACAGGGTGAGCACGGCGAACACCGCGGCCGCGCTCACCGCGACGACCCGGAAGCCGAGGCCCGCCGCGAGCAGTCCCGCGCCGAGCAGCGGACCCGAAAGCGCACCCGCGTTGGCGTAAACGTTGAACCTGGCAAACGCTTCCGCCCGCCGCGCGGGCTCCGTTTCGGCCGCCACATAGGCCCGCACGGCCGGGTTGAACAGCGCACCGGCCAGGCCGGTCAGCACCGCCGCCGACAACAGTCCGACGGTCCCCTCCACGACGGCGAACAGTCCAAACCCGACAGTGCGCAAAGCACAGCCGGCGATGATGACCGGGCGGGGGCCCAGCCGGTCGGCCGCGGTCCCACCGACCAGGAACAGCCCCTGCTGGCTCAACGTCCGCGCGCCGAGCACCAACCCGATCGTTGCGGCCGCGAGGCCCAGGCCGCCAAGGTGGCCCGCCAGATACGGCACCAGCAGATAGAAGCCGAGGTTGACCCCGAACTGGTTGAGCAGCAGCAGGCGCAACGGCAGACCCACACCGGCGGCGCCGGCTACCCGACGCCCGGCGACCGACACCACGCCACCCACCGCAACCCAACACCCCTCTCATAGAACCGCAGGTCACGCTAATGCAAACGGGAGTCATTTTCAACTAGCGTGTTGATCGCCACACAGGACGTGTCCTTCGTCCGGCGTTTACGTTGCGGTTGTTGAGGCGAGGCGTTGCCGACGTCCGGGTGTCATGCCATCGGCACGCTTGAGCTATGGACCTGACCCTCAGGAAACCGCCGCGAGCGACTTCACGACGCTCACCAGCGTGGGCTACTTCGTGTCGCTGTCGGGTGCCGCGCTGACCGTCACCATCCCAAACCGCGTGGGATATCTGCCCGCGTCCGTGGCGGCGACCACCAGTGTCACCGCGGCGGCTGCCCACGGCCGGACGAGTCATCCGCTGCCTGCACGAGGACCCCCCGAAGCTGGGATCCATCCGGTCGGGAAGGCAGTGATTTCCTCGACGAGGAGCAGGACGCGGTACGGCTATTTCCGGCAGACCGCGCCGCGCACGCCCTTGGGCGGGGTCTCGTGCACCTGGTTGCTATCGGTTGCCTGGATCAGGAAACAGTACTTGCGCACCGGATCGACCGGGACCGTCATCGTGGTGTTGCGGTGCGCGAACAGGTAGCGGTTCGGCTCACCCTCGCCCGCGACGACCACCAGGTAATCAAGGGTCCGGTCGCTGGTCCAGTTCAGCACCACCTGATCGCCACGATCAATCGGATCGGCCAACTCCAGGCGAACGGCGGCGACGCTCCCGGGAACTGCCGCTGACGCCGGAGGCGGCGGCATGCGGGGAGTCGTGTGCAGCTCGTCGGGGTCGCCCTGCGCCCGCAGCACGAGCGTGGCGGCGACGGCAAGCAAAGCGAGCACACCACCACCGGCGAGCGCGTAGCGAATCCACGGGGGGCGCCGCTGCGGTCGTGCCGCGGGTTCGATGGCGACCGGAGGCCCGGTGCGCACATCGGGCGGTGGCTCGGGCGAGGCGAGGCCGAATTCGTCGAGGGCATCCGGGCTCTGCCCGTCGGCGCGGGCTTCCACCGGTACCACATCAAAATCATCTTGGGACGGTGAGGCGCTCGGCTGCTGCGGGAGGAGGTCGGCCAGGCGCTCGGCCACCCAGGAGGCGTCCGGCGGACGGTTTGCGGGATCGGCCTCCATCAGCTTGCCGATCACCGCCGAAAGCTCAGCCGGGACACCGGGCAGGTCGAGGGCGGGGGCCGGACCGGCGAGCACACGCAGCACGCGCTCCCCCGGTTGTTCGCCCAACTCGCGAGGATGCGGCGAGCTTCCCGTCAGCGCGAGATGCAACACCGCTCCCAGGCCATAGAGGTCGGCATGTTCGTCGACGGTCCCCGCACGCAGCGTCTCCGGTGACACGAACTCGATGGCGTGCAACGGATCGCGGGGAAACACCTCGCGCAGGTGCACCCCGAAGTCCGCCAGGATCGGCTCGCCGGACGCACGGAACAGGACGTTGGCGGGACTCAATCCACCGTGGACGATCCCGGCGTCATGCGCGGCGGCGAGGGCGCTGGCCAGTGCGTAACCCAGGACCACCACATCATCCGGGGGCAGGGCACCGGCGCGCTCGACGAGAGCCGCCAGCGATTGGGCGCAAAGCTCCATCCGCAGGGCGTGCCGCCCGTCTTCCATCCGCTCGATGCCGTCGATGAGCAGGATCCGCGCCGGTGGCACCAGGCCGCGCAGCAACGCCAGCTCGCGCTCGACCGCCGTGAGCGTCCGGCGGTCGAACCTCGCCGGATAAACCTTCAGCGCCGTGGGTCTGTCCACATGCGACACCGCGTAGACGGTGGCGACCGGACCGTGAGCCAACAGGGCCAGCCGCTCACTGGACCCGGGCGTTGTCCCGCCCATGTCCGCTACCTGCCGCACCTGTTCCTCCAGCATGCTCATTCGGCGATCGTAGGGGCGGCCCCGGGCCTCGGGGCCGGCGTCGGCACGTTGCTGCCGCCACCGTCAAAACTATCTTCAGGAAAGAGCAGCATGAACACCACAGGGCTGGTTCGCCTCACGATCGCGGCGCCGGGACGCCGGATCGACCTCGCCCTGCCCGACCGCGCGCCGCTCGCCGAAATTCTGCCCGGTCTGCTGCGGCAGGCGGGCGAACATCTCGCCGACAGCGGGGTGAACAACGGTGGATGGGCGCTGCACCGGGCGGACGGGTCCGTGCTGGAGCCGGAGCGGACGCTGGCCGCACACCGCGTGCTGGACGGCGAGATCCTGCACCTGATGCCGGCCGGAACCGACTGGCCCGAGCTGGAGTACGACGATCTGGTGGACGCGATCGCCGCCGGGTCGACCCGCGCGGGCAGCGCTTGGGGGCCACGCCATACTCGGTGGGCCGGTCTGGCCACGGGAGTGGTGGCCCTTGTGGCGACTCTGCTCGCCATTGTCCGTGCCGGACCGCCGTGGCCGTGGCCGGCCCTGTGCGCGCTCGGGGTCGCGGTGCTCGTGCTTGCGGGCGGGATGGTGCTGGCTCGGGCCGTCGGCGACTCCGCGGCCGGTGCCGTGCTGGGCGCGTCCGCGCTGCCGTTCGCGTTCGTCGGGGGTGGACTGTTGTGGGCCGACGGTCGGGCGCTCGCCGAGCTCGGTGCGCCGCACCTGCTGGCGGCCGGGACGGCGCTGCTGCTCGCGGCGATCGCCGGCCTGCCCGGCGTGGTCGACCGGGCAGCGATATTCGTGACCGCCGCGACGATCGGGCTGCTCGCCATGCTCGGGGCGTGGCTGCGCACCACCGAGGCACTGGACGGGCACGAAGCGGCCGCCATCGTCGCGGGCGCTGGGCTGGCGTTCTCGCCACTGCTCGCGCCGCTGTCGATCCGGCTGGCGCGGGTACCCATGCCGGTGCTCCCCCGCGGCACGGCCGATCTGTTGCGCGACAATCCACAACCGCCGCGCTCAGCGGTGTACGCGGCGGTCGTGCGGGCGGACGGACTGCTCACCGGGATGCTGGCCGGGCTGGCCGTCGCGGTAGTGGTGTGCCAGGCGCTGCTGGTCCACAGTGGAGGCGCCGCCGCGCTGGTCCTGGTCGGTGTGCTGACCGTCGGGTTCCTGTTACGGGCCCGGCTGTACCCGATTTTCGTGCAGCGGTTCGCGTTGCTGGCTGCCGGCGGATCGGGCGCGTTCTGCTTGGCCGTGGACCACGCGAACCCGTTGTCATTGGCTGTGCCGGTGCTGGTGGCTGTCGGCGCGCTCGGTGCGCTGGCCGGTCTGTGGTACAGCCGTCACCGTGCGAGCCCTTACCTCGGTCGCGCGGCGGAGTTGCTGGAGGTGGTTGTGGTGCTGGCGATCGTGCCTGTGGTCTGCGCTGTGCTGGGCCTGTACGGGTACGTGCGCGGGCTGGGCGGCTGACGTGGCCACCAAACGCGACCAGCTGCAGGCGCATCAGTTCCTGGTGCAGCGCGCGGTTTCCGCGCTTGTGACCCGCGAGACCGATCCCGAGCAGCCCCCGTTTCGCAGGCCCACCACGTTCGCGTTCGTCGGGATTGGACTCGCGCTGATCTCGCTCGTGGCGACCGGCGTCTATGGACTCATCTCGCCCGGCGGGGACAGGACCTGGCGCGACGGCAAGTCGGTCATCGTGGAGCGTGAGACCGGCACGCGATACGTCTACCTCAACGGCAAACTGCACCCCGTCGAAAACTACGCCTCGGCCCTGCTCGCGCTCGGGCAGCACTCCGGCACCGCCCGGATCTCGCGCAACTCGCTGGCCGGTGTGCCCAGGGGGCCACGGATCGGCATCCGGGACGCGCCGGACGCGCTCGCCGACCGACGCCGCTTGCTCAGCGGTGGTTGGACGCTGTGCTCCAAACCGGCCACGGACGTCACGGGCGCCACGGTCTATCGGTCGGCGCTGCTTGTCGGCCAGGAACCGGCCGCTGGCCTCGAACTCGGCGCGCGGGGAATGCTGGTGCATGTCCCCGGGACGACCGAAAACTTCTTGATTTTCAATGGGTACCGGCATCGGGTCAGCGAGGCCGACGCAGTCACGGTCGGCCTGGCGTTGCGGCCTGCGCCCGTGTTTCCGGTCGCCGCAGCGGTCGTCGAGATGGTGCCGCTCGGCAAGCCGATCGGCCCGATCGCCGTGCCGGACGCGGGCAAGCCGTCGACCGCGGTGCCCAGCCGGCCGGATCTGCGCGCGGGTCAGCTCCTCGTGATGACTACCCCCGGCGGGGCGGTGCAACACTTCCTCGCCGAGACCGACCGGCTGCGGCCGATCACCAGCCTGCAATTCGACGTCCAGCTCGCCTATCAGCCGACCACCGCCGCATATGACGGCCGCGAGCCGTTCGGCATGCCGCTGAGCCCGCTCGCGGCGGCCGAGGCGAAGCAGGAGCAGGCGCCGCCCGCCGTGCCCGACAACCCGCCGGCGACCCGCCCGGAGTTCGCCGACGGCCCCGGCGCAAACGTCGTGTGCCTGACCTTCGATCCCGGCTCGTTCACCCCCCGGCTGAGGGCGAATCCGGCACTGCCGCCGGATGACGCGATGATGGCCACGCCGCGCCGGACGGACGGTGGTGTCGCGCTGGCCGACCAGATTTTGGTGCCGCCCGGCACGGGCGCGGTCATCGAGGTGATGTCGAGCTCGAACGCCGACGTGGGGACCCTCGCGGTCGTGACCGACCTCGGCAAGGCCTATCCGTTGGCCGGACCGGATGTGCTCGGAGTTCTCGGCTACGCGGATTTCCGGCCGGTCCGCATGCCCGCCTCGTTGGTGGCGAGGCTCCCGCACGGACCGGGATTGGACCCGGACGCCGCCATGCGGCAGTGGTAAACGTGTCCCAGGGGTCGCCTGGTCCTTGGTGGACAAGCGGGCGTCCTCAGCGGACACACGATCGGGGTTGGACCCGAGGGCTTGCCAACCCTCGAATCCACCCCGATCACGGCGAAACCCCGAGTGGTCGCGCCGACAACCCTAGACGAGCACGTACAGCACCCACGTGCCGCTGTAGTCGGAGAAGTAGCAGTTCCAGTCCTTCCAGTACCCCCGGACCTGGCCGAAGGCACCGGCGACCAAACACATCCATTCGCTGCTGTACTCGCCCGCACGTTGCCACGCTTGAGGTTCGACGGGCAGGCCGGCGGGACGGCCGGCCGTCACTGCCACGGTGGCGGTAGTTGCGGCGGCGGTAGTTGCGATGGCGGCGGTTGTCGTGCTGGCGTTCGCCGGCGCGGCGAACCACGCGGGTGCGATGACCAGCGCCAGGGACACCAGCGCGGTCACGATGGCTTTGCGCATGCGTACCTCCTCGGATCGGGCCTAGAATGAAGATCGCTTGTATATGCCGTAGTACTGACGGGTCTCGTGGTACTCGCAGTACGCCTTGGACCAGCCACCAAACTTCGAATTCAGCCAAACCCCTCCTGTCCGCTCGATGTACGCCGGCGCACGGTTTGGGGCAAAACAATTGACGTACGCAATGTAGAAGTAGTTCGCGTGCGGTGACGTGGTGCGGCAGTCGCCCCAATGGAAAGCGGCGTTTTGGTTCGAGACCGACGTCAGGATCCGGCAGCTGTCGACCGCATGGGCGGGTTCGGCCGCGACGAGCGCACCCCCGATGGTAACGCCGACCGCGACGAGACCAGTCGCGAGCCGTCGGACCAGCGATCGGGTCCGGTGTTGCGTTGCCAGTTGTCTCATTGAGCCTCCCTCGTTGGCGAGTTGGTCATGGCATCGACCGTCGCACATGTGGCGCAGGCGCAAGGATTTCCCATACGATTCCGTACGCCAGTCCTTCGAGTTCCGAGGACTGTGGCCACGTCGCTCCACGGGG
The DNA here is from genome assembly GCF_003426775.1 of Allorhizocola rhizosphaerae. Taxonomy (GTDB): domain Bacteria; phylum Actinomycetota; class Actinomycetes; order Mycobacteriales; family Micromonosporaceae; genus Allorhizocola; species Allorhizocola rhizosphaerae. The sequence continues at coordinate 38,051 of NZ_QJUG01000047.1, forward strand.
GAATTGATCAATGGTGGCTGAGAGAGCGAGCTCCGTGATGGGCTCTCTTCCGGATCCAGGCGGAGCGCGCACACTCGACGAGTTTGTCGAGAAGCTGCGATCACTGCGCGTATGGGCCGGCAGCCCGTCATACGACGCAATCAAAGAGCGCGTCAACGCCTCCTGGGCGGAAGCCGGTCGCCCAAGCGGGGAGCTGACGAAGAAGGCGACGGTGGTGGACTGTTTCAAGACGGGCCGGCGGCGGCTGAACACAGATCTTGTGGTTGCGGTGGTGCAGGCGCTACATGCTGACGTGGGATACATAACGCAGTGGCGGCAAGCGCTGCGGGTCATCGGCGGCGAGATCGAGGCGGCAGCGCAGGTCCGGGTCCAGGACACCCTGCCGCCGGACCTGGCCGTCTTCACCGGCCGCACACCGGAACTCGACCAACTGCGCCAAGCGCTACACCACACGCAGCATGACGGCGAGGCGGTGGTGATCTCGGCGATTGAGGGGATGGCCGGGGTTGGGAAGACCCAACTGGCCGTCCATGCCGGGCATCTGCTCGCCCGGGAGAGGCAGTTGGACCGGGTGTTGTTTGTCAACCTGCGCGGGTTCCATCCCGATCCCACCCAGCCGCCGGCCGACCCGGCCGCCGTCCTGGACGGCTTCCTGCGCCTACTCGGGGTACCAGGCCAGCAGATCCCCCACGACCTGGCCGCTCGCACCGCCGCCTACCGCCGGCGTCTCGCGGGCACCCATGCCCTGGTCGTCTTGGACAACGCCGCCGACGCCGAACAGGTCCGGCCGCTTCTTGCGGGTACGCCGGGATCTCTGACGCTGGTCACGAGCCGGCGCAGCCTGACCGATCTACAGCCGGCGACACGTCTGTCCGTGGACGTGTTCACACCCGAGGAGGCCATCGACTTCCTCACCCGGGCCGTACCCGAGGTCGCCGTCGGCGCGGATCCGCACGCCGCGGCCCGCATCGCTGACCGCTGCGGCTACCTACCGTTGGCCCTCAGCCTGGTGGCGGGGCACGTCCGCAGCACACCGGGGTGGACGTTGACCGATCACGCCGACCGGCTCGACGAATGCCACCACCACCGCCGGCTGGACAGCGGCGTGCAACTCGCCCTCGACCTGTCCTACCAGCGTCTGCCCACGGACCGGCAACGCCTGCTGCGGCTGGTGGCCCTGCACCCCGGCCAAGACTTCGACGTTTATGCCGCCGCCGCCCTGACCGCCGCCGACCTGACCACCACCGGGGATCGGCTGCACGACCTGTGCAGCGATCACCTGCTGCAGCAGGCCGCCCCCGGCAGATACAGCTTCCATGACCTGGTTCGCGCTTACGCCATGGACCGAGCCGTTGACCAGGACCGCCCGCCAGAGCGCCGTGCGGCGCTGACTGGCCTGTTTGACTTCTATCTGGCCACCGCAGCGACCGCCATGGACGTGGTCTACCCGCATGAGCGGCAGCGTCGCGCCACGGTCCAACCTGCCCGCACCGCTACACCCGAACTGTCCGAAAAGGACCGGGCCGACCGGTGGTTGGATGCCGAGCTGGCCAACCTGCTCGCCGCCGCACAACATGCTGCCGCACATGGCTGGCCCGAACACACCTGGCAGCTGTCAGCCATCCTCGACCGGCATCTGCTGACTCGTAGCCGATACCGTGATGCGCAAACGCTGCACCGGCGCGGCCTGCACCTCGCCCGTCACCTCGGCAACCAGCCCGCCGAGATGAACGCGCTCAACGGCCTCGGCTACGTCGACCGGATCCTAGGCCGTTACGAGCAGGCGGCCAGCCACTTCGGGAGAGCGCTGCACATCGCCCAGGACATCGGCGACCGTAACGGCGAACTGCAATCACTCTCCGGTTTCGGCCACGTCCGGTGGATGTTGGGCCGCCACGAGCAGGCCGGCGATCACTACGAGCGGGCTTTGCAGATCGCTCAGGACATCGGCGACCGCGTCGGCGAGGTGAACGCGCTGAACGGTCTCGGCTACGTCCACCGCAGCCTTGGCCGTTACGAGCAGGCCACCGGCCACTTCACGCAGGCGTTTCACATCGCCCAGGACATCGGCGACCGCGTCGGCGACCTAGACGCGCTGAACGGTCTCGGCCACGTGCACCGGATGTTGGGCCGCTACGAGCAGGCCACCGGCCACTTCACGCAGGCGCTGCACGTCGCCCAGGACATCGGCGACCGCGCTGGCGAACGGCACGCGCTGAACGGTCTCGGCCACGTCCACCAGATGCTGGGCCGCTACGACCAGGCCCGGGACCACTTCGAACGGGTGTTGCGGATCGCCCAGGACCTCGGCGACCGCAACGGTGAACTGCATGCACTGAACGGTATCGGCCGTGTCCTCCGGACGCAGGGCTGCCATGCGCAGGCCGTCAACCGTTACCAGCGGCTGTTCGACCTCGCCCAGGAGCTTGGCAACAGCAACTGGCAGTACGAAGCCCTACAAGGCCTTGGCCGCCTGCATCACGCCACCGGCCGCCCCGACCTCGCACTTGTCCACCATCAGCAGGCGCTACAGCTTGCGACCGACCTGGCCCAACCCGCAGATCAAGCCCGTGCCCTCGACGGCCTCGCCCAAGCCCACCACACCCTCAACCACCACGACCAGGCCCGCCGACACTGGCAACACGCCCTGGGCATCCTCACCAGCCTCGGCACCGACCGCACCGAGGAGCCTGAGGCCAGTGTGCCCAACATCCACGCCCACCTCACCAACCTCGACCAACAGCCACCGACCTCCACGGTCTGAAACGCTAAGAACCGTCCGAGAGGGGATCGGGGCAGACTGCCTAATGGGTAGGCGCATAGGTCGCGGCCGTGCCGTGGCACCGGCGGTCCAGCGGTGCCGGGCGTGGGCACCGTTGGCCGGTGCCCACGCTTACTCGGTCATTTGAGGCTCAGCAGCATCGGGTGACAGGGCCGAGGGCATTGTAGACTATCGATCGACTGGCAACGATCTGCACGCGGGTCCTGAATCACGATCTCACCCGTGATGCCGAGCACCCGCAAAAGACCGAGAACCTCGAATCGCATGGCATTGATCTTAGCCTGAATCCGTAGACGGGGAGGTCGCTTGTCTATATTGGACAGTCCGGAGATGTAGTGAGGGGCCGTTTATGGCGACCAAACTGAGCGCTTGGCTGGCGTAAACCCCGGGGTCATCGCCCTTTCACGGCACCAGAGCGCTAACGCCCAGCGGTGCTTCCCTGAGCGGAAATCGGCTGCCCACTTTCTCTAGTGGGCAACCGACACTGTCCATGCAGGACGGTCAGGGCACCGGGCGTTCCGCGCGGATTGCCGTGGGGGCCTGGCTGATCTGCCACAGCTCATCGTCGAGCAGCGGCACGGTGTTGTCCGTTTCCCGTACGCGGCGTGCGGGCCGCGCCGGCCTCTCGGTACGAGCCGCTTTGCCTTGCAGGGCAGGCGGAAGGCCGGGCGTCGAGGTGGGCTTGGCGCCTCGGCCGGGGACCGGGCGCTGCGCGGTGCCGGGGCCGGGCACGCCGGCCGAACCGCCCGCGCCCATGCCGCCCATCATCGGCGCCATCGGCGGTACGAGACCCGTCGTGGGTGTGCCGCCCGGTCGTGCCGTGAGGGGAGCCGACGCGGCGGCCGGGGGCGAACCATTCGTCTTCTGGATGGCGTCGGCCAGAATCGGGACCGCCGCTCGGGCAATGGGTTTGGGCCCGAGGTTCACGCTGCCGCCATGGCGACCGCCGCCTCCCGCCACGCCTACCGGCGGGATGAACGGTAGGCCGCCGACCGGCGGCCCGGCCGGGATCGGCTGCGCCGGTTGCGGAAGCGGAAGGTGCGGGCTCGGCGGCAGGGCACCGCCGCCCTGCAGGGTCGGGTCGCCTGCCAGGTCCGGTTGGCTTGCCCCGCCCATGCCGGCGCCCGCGGATGCCTGTGGACCCGACGCCGCGGAAGCCGCACTGGGGCCACCGCCGGCACCGGTTGACGCCATGGCGGTCTGCCCGCCGCCACCACCGGCTGCACCGCCACCCGAACCGCCCCTCGGACCGCTCCATTGTGGACTGCCGCTTGCGACCTGGTTCAGCGACCGGCCCACCCGCTCGAAGAGCTCGGCGAGCTGATTCATCGCGGCACCCGACTTCTTCTGCAGCGCAAGGATCTGGTCGATCACCGAAATCCCGTTGGTGTGCATCGCCACGAGCCGCAGGTATTGCTGGTGTGCCTCGCGGACGGTCCGCACGGTCTGCGGGATCAGCGCCGCGAGCTCCTGAAGCAGCTGCGGCACCCGCGATCCGGTGATGTTGCTTGACCACAGCCCGACCTCGCCCGCGCTGCGCTGGGCCCCATCGGCGAACGTGCCGCCAGCCGAGTCCTGCCAGTAGCCGCGCGCATCCTGCGCCTGGCCCTGCAGCGACGCGGCCGCGGCGGACAGCTGTTCGGCGGCCGTGCGCCAGTTCGCCGACGCGGTCGTCAGCGCGCCCGCGAGCGGCTCGATCGGGGTGATCAGCTGGTACTGCTGCGGTATCGGCACTGTGGTGTAGTCGATGGCCATCAGGCGAGGTCCTTCCCTATTGCACCCGGCGTGTTCGCCGCGCCGGCGACCGCCGCCGCTCCCGTGTTGTCCCCGCTCAGGTAGTCGTGCGCGGAGCCGTCCGCGATGGCCGTGTAGGCGGCGTAGCCCTGCCTCGCGTCGCTGACGAACTTCTGCAGCAGGGCCTCCGCCTGGCTCTTGGCGGCCAGGAATGCGGCGGCCTCAACCATCCCGCCCTGGCCCTGGCTCTGGCCCGTGATGCTCACGTTCGGCGGCGTAGCGTTGAACGCCCGCATCTGGCTGGTTTCCCCGTGCAGACCGTCTGTGCCTGCCATGCCCGTCCTCCCTTTCTCGTGTGGCGAATTCGGTTGTCCACAAAGGTCATTCGCGCGGCGGCAGCCAGGCCGACTGCAGGAGCCTCGGCGAGTCCCGGCGGTGGATCAGACGCCCGCGTCCGGGCGGCAGCGGCTCGGGTTTCAGCCCGCCGAGCAGCGGGCCCTCATCCTTGTCTCCGGAGAACATCAGGCCGGGCGATCCCACGTCGCGCAACCGCGCGATGAACGGCTCGAACATGGCACGGCCCGCGCCGCCCGTGCGCCGGGCCAACACCACGTGCAGGCCGATGTCCCTGCCCTGGGCCAGATACTCCATCAACGGCAGGAAGGGATTGTCCATCGAGCTGGCGACCAGGTCATAGTCGTCGATGAGGACATACAGCTCCGGCCCTTTCCACCAACTCCGCTTGCGCAACTGTTCGGGCGTGACGCCCTCCCCCGGCAGCCGCTCCGCCATGGCACGCGCGGCCTCGGCCATCAGCCGGGTCGTGGTGGCGCGGTCGGTGCCATAGCCGAGAAGGTGCTCGGACTCGATCTCGCCGAGCAAACCGCGACGGTGGTCGATGAGGATCACGCGCGCCTGGCTCGGGTCGTTGCTGTCCACGATGCGGCGCGCCAGCAGCCGCAGGAAGGCGGTCTTGCCCGCGTTGGCGTCGCCTAGCAACAGGAAGTGCGCGTCGGTGGTGAAGTCGATCCGCACGGGCGCGAGGTCCTGTTCGGCGATGCCGATCGCGAAGCGGTGGCCGCCCGGCTCATCGCGCGGCGGCAGGGTCTCGTAGGGCAGGAGCGCCGGCAGCAGCCGCACACTGGGAGCCGGTTCTCCTTGCCACGCCTCGGAAACGGCGGCCACCATCGCGGCGACTCCGTCGGGCAGGTCCTCGGGCGTGTTCCGTCCGTCGATGCGCGGCAAGGCCATCAGCAACTGGTGTTTCGTCGTCGCGATCCCCCGGCCGGGCGCGTGCTCCGGCACGTTCGACGCGCTCACCCGGTCCACCATCGTGTCGATCGGATCACCGAGGCGCAGCTCGATCCGGCTGCCGAACAGGTCCCGCACGTTGGGCCGCATGTCGAACGCGCGCGAACACGTGGCAATCACGTGCACGCCGTAGGAGAGCCCACGGGCAGCGATCGCGCCCACGACATCGGCGAGGTCGTCGAACTCCTTGGACAGGGTCTGCCATCCGTCCACGACAAGGAACACGTCGCCGTACGGGTCGTCGGTGATCGTGCCGTCGGCGCGTGCCGCGCGATAGGCGGCCATGCCGTCGATGTCGTGTTCGGCGAAACGGCGTTCCCGCTCGGCCAGTACGGCCGCGACCTCGGCCACGGTGCGCCGCACCGCGCCCACGTTTTGCCGGCCCGTGACCCCGCCGACGTGCGGCAGTCCACGGATCGAACCCAGCGTGCCGCCGCCGAAGTCCAGGCAGTAGAACTGAACCTCCCGCGGCGTGTGCGTGAGTGCCAGGCTGGCGATGAACGCGCGCACCGCGGTGCTCTTGCCGCTACGCGGCGCGCCCACCACGAGCACATGCCCGGCGGCCCCGGACAGGTCGCACACCAACGGGTCGCGGCGCTGGTCCAGCGGCCGGTCGACCAGCCCGACGACGGCTCGCAGCGAACCGGACAGGCGCGCATCGAGCAGCTGGTCCAATGTGGGCGGTTCGGCGAGGGGCGGCAGCCACACCTGATGCGCCGGCGTCCCGCGCTCGGCGAGCCGGTCCACGAGGATGTCCAGCAGGCTCTCGCCGATGTCGTCGTCGGAGTCGTCCGCCTCCACCGGTTGGGCCTCGTCCCTGACGCGGGGCGCGACGTAGGCGGTGGAGTACTGCTGGGGCTCAAGCCGCTCCATTGTGGACGATCGGCGCGGCTGCCCATCCGCTGCCCGGTGCACTCCCGACACGTAAGCCGACCTAAAACGGATCATGGGCTCGTCGCCGTACCGCAAAAATCCATGGCCTGGCGCCCGAGGGAGGGTGAACGCGTCGCTGACGCCGAGCACCACCCGGCTGTCCATATCGGAGAAGGTACGCAGCCCGATCCGGTAGGACAGGTGAGCGTCCAGCCCGCGCAGCCGGCCCTCCTCCAGCCGCTGGCTGGCCAGCAGCAGGTGCACGCCGAGCGACCGGCCCACCCGGCCGATCTGCACGAACATGTCGATGAAGTCGGGCCGGGCGGTGAGCAGCTCACTGAACTCGTCGCAGACCACGAGCAGGGTCGGCACCTCGGCCAGCGGCGCGCCCGCCGCACGGGCCTTTTCGTAGTCGCGCAACGAGGAGAAGTTTCCCGCCGCGCGCAGCAGCTCCTGCCGCCGGATCAGCTCGCCGTTGAGCGCCTCGGTCATCCGGTCCACCAACGGAAGCTCGTCGGCCAGATTGGTGATCACCGCGCTGGTGTGCGGCAGCCGGTCCAATCTGGTGAAGGTCGCGCCGCCCTTGAAGTCGATGAGCGCGAAGTTGAGCATGTTGGGCGGGTGCGTGATGGCCAGCGCCAGCACCAGCGTGCGCAGCAGTTCGCTCTTTCCGGATCCGGTGGCGCCGATGAGCAGGCCGTGCGGGCCCATGCCGTCCTGCGCCGACTCCTTGAGGTCAAGCTCGACCGGTGTGCCGTCCGGGCAGATCCCGAACCGCACCCGCAACCGGTCTCGGGTGGGCCGTTGCACCCACGTGTCGGCGGGATCGAACGCGAACGGGTCCCCCAGGTCGAGCAGCTCGGCCAGGCCCAGGTCGCTGGTCAACGGCTGCTCGCCGCGCGTGCCCGCGGTGAGCCGCAGCGGCGCCAGCTGGCGGGCCAGCGCCTCGGCCGCGGCCACCGGCAGTTCGTCGGC
>NZ_QJUG01000470.1 GCF_003426775.1 Allorhizocola rhizosphaerae
CGGCGTCATCGGCGGCGGTCGGCGGGGCCCCGGGCTCGGTCGCCGGGGGCGCGGCAGGCCTGCTGCCGCACGCGCCGAGGGCAGCCGCGGCCATGCCAGCAAGCAACCCCCGGCGTCTCACATGGTCAGCTTAGACGCGGCTGACCCGGACCGCGTCCGCAATGACATATCCGGCGGCACTTGTCCAGCGGCTCACGCCGACCAGGTTGTAGTCGCCCGCGGCCAAATTGAACGTGCCGAGTGAGCGCCAGGCGCCGCCGCCCGAGCGCTGGTCGACGTTGACCGTCTGGTTGCCGCTCGCGGTGACCACGATGTGCGGGGCCGAGGCGTTGTAGCCGGGGTCGGAGGCGTGCCAGACCTCGACCCGGTAGTTGCCCGCCGCCGGAATGTTCACCTTGAACCAGGCGGGGTCGCTGGCCAGCACCGGGTTGGCGTAGCGGTAGTCCACGCCGTGGCGCTGGCTGGAAAACGTCGAGGTGCCCCAGTTGGCGCTCGCCGTGAACCGGCCGGCCGTCGCGTTGTCCACTGTGGTCGTGTAGGACGGGGGCGGGTCGCCCAGCCCGAGATAGGCCGCGATGCCCTGGGCGTGACCACGGGCGGTCGCGGTGATGAAGGCCGAGTTCTTCAACAGGTTCGCGTCGGCGAATGTGTCGATGAACAGGTTCTCGGTGAGCACGGCCGGCATGTTGGACTCACGCAGCATGTGGAAGTTGGCCGTCTTCAGGCCACGATCGGTGACCGAGCCCACCGAGCGCATGGCCGCCAGAATCCGGGGGTGGAGGTTCTGGTGCAGACGGACGGTTGCGGCGTCTGCGGTGGGATAGCGATAGCTTTCGAATCCGGTACCGCCGCCGGCGTTAATGTGGACGCTGACCAGAAGGTCTGCGCCCCAAGCGTTCGCGTCGCTGGTGCGGTAGTCCAGCGAGCGGGTGATGTCGCTGGTGCGCGACATCCGGATGTCGACCGTCCAGTTTGCCCGGAGAATGTCGCGCAGCTGCAAGGAGATGGCCAGCGTGAGCGCCTTCTCCTGCAGGCCGTTGCCGACCGCGCCGGCGTCTGTGCCGCCGTGCCCCGGGTCTATGTAGATCTTCGGGGGCGCGGCGAAGGCCCGCCCGGCCGCGACCCACGGCGCCACCATGAGCCCGGCCGTTGCGGCCAGGATCGTTCTGCGCTGCACCTCGTGGCCGCGGGCGTCTCGCCTCGGCCTCCCGCCCGCCGCCGTTGACGGCAAGGCCGCGTGGCCTCCTCCAGCACCCGCTTGGCCGCCTTCGAGGGGTTCATTGCTCATGTGCACCTCTCATTCGTTAAGGCTTCACGGCGCGACTATAACGAATGTCAAAGAATCACTGAAGGTCCCTTGCGAGGTCTATTCGCATAACGAAGGATATTTTCCGAGGACGCTCCTCCCAGGGGACGCTCCTCCCAGGGGACGCTCCTCCCAGGGGACGCTCCTCCCAGGGGACGCTCCTCCCAGGGGACGCTCCTCCCAGGGGACG
>NZ_QJUG01000471.1 GCF_003426775.1 Allorhizocola rhizosphaerae
ATCCCCCGCCCCACCACCCTCCACTGCCACACACGACACCACCTCCACGACCTCACCAGTCCCGTGGCCGACGAGTCCTCATGGCACGTCATGAATCCCCAACCTCCACACCGGCCACCTGCCCTGCCGCACGCTCGCTGCCAGCCCATTGACCGGCCCCGCTCCTCCAGGGATGAATCCACGCCCTCCGCAATATCCGGGAAAACGTCGTCGCGGGCGCTAACACCCGCCACAACATCCGGGATAATGTCGCAGCGCACGCGAAAACCTCAGCAATATCCGGGATTTTGCACTTCATCAACTAAGCACCACGACAATATTCCGGATGCTGCGCGTGAGACGCAAATTGTCGTACCCCCTTGGCACGCTTGCACCGTGACGAAGACGCACGCCTTGACCAACCGCATCTTCCGTGGCAGTCAAGCGATCCGGCGTGGCCAGCTGACCCACGGCCAATTGCGCGGCCCAGACTGGCAACGACTCTTCCGCGATGTATATGCCGATCGGGCGCTCGCGCCCACCCACCGGCTCCGATGCGTCGCCGCGAGCAGGTTCCTCCTCCCGAGCGGTGCTGCGATCGCGGGCCGGTCCGCGGCGCACCTGTTCGGCGTGCCCTATGTGGGCGCCGAAGACCCGGTGGAGGTGCTGACACCACGCCACTTCGGCCCAGTCCACGGTCTGAAGATCCGGCGGGGCGCGCTGCCCGCTTCGGAAACGGTCCGGGATGGACGTTTGGTCGTCACCTCGCCATTGCGTACCGCCTGGGATCTCGCCCGGTGGCTCGACCTGGCCGAGGCCATGGTGTTCCTCGACGTGCTCGCGGCAAAGCGCCACATCAGTGGAGCCTCGCTTGTTGCCTACGCATCATCCATGCAGACCCCGCGAGGCAGGGCCCGCGCGATTCGCGCCGCAGAGCTGATCGAGCCCGGCTCCGAGTCACCGCAGGAGAGCAAACTGCGGATGCGGCTCGTGCTCTCGGGAGTGCCGCGCCCGGTGGTGCAGCACATAATCACCCGAGACGGCGAGTTTGTCGCCCCCGTTGATCTGGCATGGCCCGAGTCCATGATCGCGCTGGAATATGACGGAGCATGGCATGGCCAACCGTCCCAAATAGAGCACGACCGGCAGCGGCTCAATCGCCTGCTCGGTGCCGACTGGCTGGTGTTCCATGTGACCGCGAGACAGATGCGAGAGGAGTTACCTGATATCGCCGCACAAATCAAGGCCGCGATCCGCGCCCGCCAAGGCACACACGAAGTGGCCTCCACCAGGCGCAAACGCGGCAACTAAGACGAACAACCACCACGCACAGCCGTCGGGAGCGCCGAGACGCGTGGCAGGGCGAGCCAGGCGGCCACGCGGCAGGGCGAGCCAGGCGGCCACGCGGCAGGGCGAGCCAGGCGGCCACGCGGCAGCGCGAGCCAGGCGGCCACGCGGCAGCGCGAGCCAGGCG
>NZ_QJUG01000472.1 GCF_003426775.1 Allorhizocola rhizosphaerae
ACCGCCGACCGCATCGTGCGCCATCTCGTGCCCGAGGGCCTGGCCGAGCTGTGGCGCGACCCCACAAGCACCGTCGCGATCGTCGAGACCCCATTCCACCCCGACTGGATCGGCCGCCCCCTCACCGCCCTTGAGACGGCCACCGGCACCCGCGTCGCCTACGTCATGCGCTTCGGCATCGGCACGCTCCCCACCCCCTCCACCGTCATCCAAGACGGCGACCAGATCTTCATGCTGATCACCGACGAAATCGCCAAGAACGTCTCGGCCACCGCAGCCGCTTCACCGTCATAAGGGGTCCCGATGAGAGTCGCGATAGCCGGAGCCGGCAATGTCGGGCGCAGCATCGCCCAAGAACTGATCGAGAACGGCCACCAGGTCATGCTCCTCGAACGGCAGCCCAGAATGCTCCGTCATGAAAGGGTCCCCGCCGCCGAATGGGTCCTGGCCGACGCCTGCGAACTCTCGTCCCTCCAAGAGGTCGACCTGGCTGCCTGTGACGTCGTCGTAGCCGCCACGGGCGACGACAAAGTCAACCTCGTCGTTTCGCTCCTCGCCAAAACCGAGTTCGCCGTCCCACGAGTAGTCGCCCGGGTCAACCGCGCGGAAAACGAGTGGCTCTTCACCGAACAATGGGGCGTAGACGTCTCCGTCTCCAAGCCCCGCCTCATGGCTGCCCTGGTCGAAGAGGCCGTCACGGTCGGCGACCTGGTCCGCCTCATGACCTTCCGCCAGGGCGAGGCCAACCTCGTGGAGATCACCCTCCCCGCGGATGCCCCACACGTAGGCGACCCGGTCCGCGAAATCCCACTCCCCCGCGACAGCGCCCTGGTCGCCATAGTCCGCGGCAGGCGGGTCCTCGCACCCTCCCCCGACGACCCGGTCGAAGCGGGCGACGAGCTCGTCTTCGTCTGCACATCCGAAGTCGAAGAACAGGTCCGCTCCGTCGTCCTAGGCGCAGACAGCGTCGAAAAAACCCGAGCCCGCCGCACCCCACGCCGCTAAAACCCAACGCCCTCCGGAGAGCACCCCGTCTGCCTCCTCGCCCCAAAAGCCCAAACCGGGTTTCTGGGTGCGGTTCAAGGTCGTTCGTCCTGTAGGACACTCCACCTCGACCCGCACCCAGAAACCCGGAAAAGCCATGTCCGCGCCAAGGTGGCAGACGGGGAAGGCAAGGTAGCGGCCACTCAAACACGACCCTCACCCCCGCGGCGCGACTAGCCACCCCTCACCCGACGGCGCGTCCCCCTCGGTGAGTCGGTAGGGCGGTCCCGGGGGTTGTTCTAGGGCGCAGAAATGGTTGAAGTTGGCACCGCGTCCACAGTGGGAAACCCCACGGCAGTACTGCCCGCGCCCCAGAACAACCCCCGGGACCGCCCCCAACCTCGCGCCCACCCCACGC
>NZ_QJUG01000473.1 GCF_003426775.1 Allorhizocola rhizosphaerae
GCCGACGGCAAGCGGCTCTACGGTCTGACACCAGACCCGGTGACCGCCCCCATCGTGCAGCGCATCTTCCGCGACTTCCTCAACGGCCACGGCATCTTCGCCATTGCCGAAGCCCTGACCCGCGAGGGAATCCTTTCCCCGTCCGCCTATGACCACGCACGCAACCCACATCGCGATGGTCGCGCCTGGGCCAAGAGCGCAGTCCGAACGATCCTGACCAACCCCCGCTACACCGGCAGGGAAGTCTGGAACAAGCAACGCACCGATGAAGTCCTGGTAGACGTCGATGACGTGGCTCTGGGGCACATGCCGGTCATGCGGTGGAACCCACGCGACAAGTGGATCACCTCGCAGGAGATCGTCCACGAGTCAATAGTCAGCGACGAGACCTTCAACGCCGCCCGCGACCTGCTCGGGTCGCGGGCGCACAAGCCCGCCGCCCACAAGCCGCACCGCAGCAGGCATCCGTACGTCTTCAAGAGTCTGGTCTACTGCTCGGTGTGCCAGCGCCGAATGCAAGGGCAGCACTCCCACGACGTGGCCTACTACCGGTGCCGGTATCCCTCCGACTACGCGCTGGCAAATCGCGTCGATCACCCCAAGAACGTGATCATGCGTGAAGACCTGGCGATCGAGCCTATCGACCAGTGGATCGCCTCAGTCTTCGATCCAGCTCGTCGAGATCAGACCATCGAGCTGCTGGCTCGCCAAGTCAGCGCCGAGGTACGGCCGGCGATTCCGAGGCAGCGCGCTGGTCGCGATGTCGCCGCGGAGTTCGACAAGAAGATCGCCCGCTACAAGCAGGCTCTCGACGAGGGAGCCAGCCCGGCAGTGGTGGCAGAGTGGATCGCCGAAGCCGAACAGCAGCGCTATGCGGCACTGGCGAGCCGTCCCGCCGCACCCAAGGTCGACGCCGTCGACACGCTGACAGCGGAGGACATCGCTGCCCTGATCGCCGAACTGGGCGACATCGCTGCGGCGCTGAACGAGGCCCAACCCGAGCAGAAACTCGACCTGTACCGAAGCCTGCGGCTCAAGCTGACCTATGCCGCAGAAACACAAACGGTGCACGCCGCGATTGATCTTGGCGAACACCGTTGGGATTTGGTTCGTGTCCGAGGGGGGACTTGAACCCCCACGCCCTTTACGGGCACTAGCACCTCAAGCTAGCGCGTCTGCCATTCCGCCACCCGGACCTGGGTGTGCACAGCCGCGCCTTGAACGGCGGCGGCCGCACGAGGGACCACTGTACACGTTTGGAGTTGATCACGCTAATGGGATCCCCGGGTGTGTGGTTTCGATCTTGAGAGGGGAGGGGTGCGCCGCGACGCGGGTGGGTGGGCCGCGGGGTGGGGTGGG
>NZ_QJUG01000474.1 GCF_003426775.1 Allorhizocola rhizosphaerae
ATTTGGCTGATCATCGGCCTGGTAGCGGCGGGCCAGCGCGGATACTTCAGCGGCTCGGAGAAAAACTGTGCCGACGCCGGAAACACCATTCTCACCGTCATCGCCGGGCCGTTGAACTACATCGGCATCAACCCGAAGGTCCAGTGCACCATGCCGCAACCGTCGCAATAGGCCCATCAATGCTCACGGACGGAAGGCATGTGCGTCAGCTGCGGGTGGGATGCGAATTCGTGTACCTCGCGCAGGTCGACACGCCCGCAGTCTTTCAAGTCGAACCCCGCGATGAGGCCCCGGTCAAGCTGGTGGACCAGCAATGGTCGGTGCAACCGCAGGCACGCCTTCGCCGCTATCGCGACCTGTACGGCAACCCGTGCGTGCGGCTGATCCTGCCCGCTGGGCGTAGCGTGCTGCGATATGACGCGGTGACACTGGTACCCGACGCCACCGAGGACGCCAACCAGCAGGCGCCACAGCTCGCTCCGGACGACCTTCCCGACGACGTTCTCATCTACACGCTGCCCAGCCGGTTCTGCCTACCCGACCTGCTCGGCGGCGAAGCCTGGTCCCGGTTCGGGCACATACCTGCCGGGTACGGCCGCGTGCAGGCGATCTGCGACTACGTCCACGCGCATTTGACGTTCAGCTACGGCAGCAGCAACCCGTGGACCACCGCCAGCGACGTCAACATCTCCCGGCTCGGCGTCTGCCGCGACTTCACCCACCTGGCGATCTCGTTTTGTCGGGCCCTGAACATCCCCGCCCGGTACGTCTTCGGCTACCTGCCCGACCTCGATGTGCCCGCAGACGGCATGCCGATGGATTTCGCCGCCTGGATGCAAGTGTGGCTGGGCGACCGGTGGTGGACCTTCGACCCGCGCAACAATCGCCGCCGCAAGGGCCGCATCGTCATCGGGCGGGGACGTGACGCTTCCGACGTGGCCATGGTTACCACCTTCGGCGCACCAGTACTGGAATCGATGTCCGTTTACGCCATGGAGGAGCCGCCATAGCCACGGCGCACCCTTGCGATGTCGGCACCATGCGCAGGCGGTCATGGCGTGATCGCACCCACCTCCCGGCAGAGCTCCCGGGGTTCAGCCATCGGCTGTTGTCGCGGCACGAAGGGCAGACGATCCAGTCTTGATCTACTGTCTGGAAAGGACACAGATGTCCGGCGGCCCTTGCGCCGACCTACCTGCAGGGCATGCCCTACGCTGCTGTTTCTGGTGTGGTGGTGGGTGGGAGTTGCTCTGTTCCGTCGACGACTGCGTGGGCGAGTTCTGATAGCCGCCGGTTGTGGTTTCGGGCGTGTGCGCGCAGTATCTCGAACGCCCGGTCCATGTCGACCTGTAACCGT
>NZ_QJUG01000475.1 GCF_003426775.1 Allorhizocola rhizosphaerae
GCTCGGGCGCGAGGTGCACGAGCTGCTGGCCACGGCCGCCGTGACCCCGGCCGACCCGAATCATGTGTGCGCCTCGACGCCCCTTCCCGCCGAGCCGGCGATCCCGGAAGTGGAGATCGCCGAAGTGCCGGTACCGGTGCCGGCCGGCCCGCGCATCGTCGAGCCACCGCTGGCCCGGCCGTTCAGCACGGTCTCCTACCTGCCGGCGCATCCGCTGCTCACCGCGTGGGAGCCGCTGCCTCCGGCACCCCAGCCATCGCGGCGCCACCCGGTGGGCCAGATGTCGCCTGCCACGATGGCGCTTGTTGCGGCCATTGTCGGAATTATCGCGGTGAGTGTGCTGTTTCTCCTGGTCGTGTCCAGTGTGCGGGGCAGCTGAGCCGGGGCTGGGAGCGCTTCGCCGGCTGTCGCATGAGCCTTCGGCTGCGCGATCGCGAGGGGAGGCCACGGCCTGTGCGCTTGGCGCTCAGGCGAAAAGCCCAGGCTAGACGGTCGCGGCCACGCATTATGGCAAGGTCAGGCGCGGCGATGTCATGCCCGCGTGATAAAACTGGTCATCGCATGGTGGGCGGCCTGTGGCGGGAGGGGAGGCGCCGTGAGCATTCCAGAAAAGCTTTCCGGTCGCGTCCTGACCGTGCCCAACCTGATCAGCTTCGCCCGCCTGGCCGGTGTGCCGCTGTTCCTCTATCTCTTCCTGGTCGCCGAGCAGGTCGGCTGGGCCGTGGCGGTGCTCGTGATCGGCGGCACGTCCGACTGGATCGACGGCTATCTGGCCCGTCGGCTCGGCCAGGTCAGCCGGCTCGGTGAGCTGCTCGACCCGCTGGCCGACCGGCTCTACATCCTGGCGACGCTGCTCGCGTTCACCGTGCGCGAGGTGGTGCCGTGGCAGTTCACCGCCGCGCTGCTGGCCCGCGAGGCGACGCTGCTGATCGCGCTGGGCGTGCTGCGCCGGCACGGGCAGGGTCCGCCGCCGGTGCACTACCTCGGCAAGACGGCCACGTTCATCCTGCTGTTCGCGTTCCCGGTGCTGCTTTTGGCCTGGGGGACCAGCGGGGTCACCAACGCGGTCGCCTACGCGGCCGGCTGGGGCCTGGCCTGGTGGGGCCTCGGGCTGTACTGGCTGGCGGGGCTGCTCTATCTCAAGCAGGTGCGCGATTTCGTGGCCCTGAGCAGGGTGGCCTCGGCATGACCGATCCCAAGGAACCGCCGCGCATCTATCAGGTCGACTTCCTGACGGCCCTGTTCCGCGACCCGCTCGATCCGGCCTATCTGCAGGCGGCCCGCCACCGGGCCAGCCGGCCGCCGCTGCCCCGGTGGCGGCGGGCCACCCGGCGCGCGGCGGCGCT
>NZ_QJUG01000476.1 GCF_003426775.1 Allorhizocola rhizosphaerae
CCGCGAGCTGCCGGATCAGGCCGCCCGCGATGCCGGCCGCCTGCCACAGGTCGACCGTGTGCAACGACCGGCGGGGGTCGAGCCGCTCCAGGAGCAGCGCGCCCCGGTCGGGTTGGGCCTCCAGCAGCTGCACGGCGCCGTTGCCGCGCCAGGTGCGCAGCGCGAGTGTCTCGCCGGCCACGCTGCCCTCCCGCCAGCTCAGCTTGAGCGCGCAACGTTGCGGCCCCCGCAGCACTAAGAGCACCAGACCGAGCCCGCCGTGCAGCGGGGCCGGGTCATCGATCTCCAATTGCCATTGCCGGCACATGTCTCGCACCACATGAGGCAATTCTTCAAGCCACTGGCGGGCGGCTTCGCCACCGGTGCGGGCGCACCACTGCGCGAACTCTGCGGGCACCGCAATCATTGAACGTCAACGAGCTCGAGCGTCACGGTCGCGGTGTCGCCCGCCTCGATGCCCTCGGACCTGCGGACGGCGCGCTTGATGGGCAGCACATAGGCCTTGCGGCCGCTGTCGGGGAAGATGGACGTCGCCCACGTGCTGCGGCCGATCGTGACCCGCACGCGCACCGAGCCGAACCCGCGCCGCGGCGGGCCGTCGGCCAGCTCGCGGATCTCTTCGGACAGGTCGGTCGGCACGGAAACGAACGTCCAGCTGTCGTCGCGCCGCGCATCCCATATCCACAGCTCGGCTTCAAACTCGAACACCACGGGCCACAGCATCACACACCGGTACGACAATTCAGCTCACGCCAGTTCAGGACGTCGTCGCCCAGCGCCGCGGCAGATGCCAACAGTGCCAGCCGGGCCGCCCGCACCTGCGGGTCGTGCGCCATGACAATGACCGAGGTGAACAGGTCGTCGATCGCCGATGGCAGATCCCCACCCGCCGCGAGCAGCTGGGCGAGATCGGCGGGCGAAGTCAGCGCCGAACGCGTCCGCGCCACAGCCTCGTGCAGGCGCCGCTCGGCCGGATGCGTCAGCAGCTGCGGGTCAACGGGCGGGTGGTCTCCGGTCGGCACGATGCGGCGAGCACGCTTCAGCGCGGCGGCGAGACGACGGAAATCGTCGCGTTTGGACAGTTCGGTGAGCTGGCCGAGGAGCAGATCGGCGTGCCGCGGGCGGTCTGCGTGGATGAGCACGGCTCGTACCCTGTCGATGGGATGGCCCTCATCAAGCAGCCGCCGCTCAAATCTGCGGACGAGAAAATCCCAGATGTGGTACCGAGCACCGCCACCCACTTCCACCGGCTGGCACGCCGCCGCGACCGACAGCGCGTGCGCCAACGACAGCCGCGCGAAGGCGGGCGTGTCGCGGTGGATCGCGATCGCGCCGAGCGCGG
>NZ_QJUG01000477.1 GCF_003426775.1 Allorhizocola rhizosphaerae
GTTCCGCCCCGGGTTTGATGGAGACATCGAACACCCGGAGGATTGGCTGTTATGGCGGCACCGAAGAAGTACCCGGACGAGTTGCGCGAGCGCGCCACGCGTCTGGTGATTGAGGCGCGTAGAGACCCGCAAGCAGGGCCTGGTGCGATCAGGCGGATCGCGAACCAGCTTGGTGTACATCCGGAAGCGTTGCGTACGTGGGTGAAACGGGCCGAGACCGATGAGGAGGTCCGTGCCGCGGGCGGGACCTCGTCGGGTGATACGGCACGAATCGCCGAGCTGGAACGGGAGGTCCGCGAACTGCGGCGGGCCAACCAGATCCTCAAGTCCGCGGCGTCTTTCTTCGCGGCGGAGTTGGACCGTCCGTCGCGATGAAGGTCGAGTTTGTTGACTCCCAACGGGAGCAGCACGGTGTCCAGCCGGTCCTGCAGGCGCTTCAGGGCACGCCGGCACAGATCGCACCGTCGACCTACTACGCCGCCAAGACCCGTCCAGCCTCGGCGCGGGCGGTACGTGACGGCGAACTCACCGCGCAGATCGAGCGGGTGCATGAGGACAACTACAGCGTCTACGGCGCCCGCAAGGTGTGGCACGAGCTGAACCGCCAGGGCGTGACCGTGGCCAGGTGCACGGTCGAGCGGCTCATGCGCCAGGCCGGGCTGCGGGGGCTGCTGCGCGACAAGTCCCCACGGACCACCCGCCCCGCACCCGAGACCGCACGACCCGCCGACCTCGTCGAACGGGACTTCACCGCGACCGGGCCCAACCAGTTGTGGGTCGCGGACCTGACCTACGTGCGCACAAGCGCAGGCTGGGTGTACGCGGCATTCATCCTCGACGTGTTCTCCCGCATGATCGTCGGCTGGCAGGTGGCCACCAGTCTGTACATCGACCTGGCGCTGGACGCGCTGAAGATGGCGACCTGGCGGCGCCGGGCCGAAGGCGCCGACCTGACCGGCCTGGTCCACCACTCCGATCGGGGTGTCCAATATCGAGCTGTCCGCTACACCCAGCGGCTGGCCGAGGCCGGCGCGGTCGCATCCGTTGGCAGCAAAGGAGATTCCTACGACAATGCGATGGCCGAGGCGTTCAACTCGCTGTACAAGGCCGAACTTGTTCGTAACAAAGGGACCCTGGCGCGGACTGGACGACCTGGAGATCGCCACCGTCGAGTACATCGACTGGTACAACAACCGGCGTCTGCACGGCGAACTCGGGCACATCCCACCCGCCGAGCACGAAGCCCTACACGCGATGACCCACCCGGTCACCGCAGCCCTGGAAACCAGATAATCCACTCTCCATCAAACCCGGGGCTTGACAG
>NZ_QJUG01000478.1 GCF_003426775.1 Allorhizocola rhizosphaerae
GTCGTCGACGCCTGAATACTGACCCCCTGACGGCGGGTCAAGGATGACCCCTCCGAGTATCAGGAGGGTGTTGAACGTGGAGGACTGGGCGGAGATCCGCCGGTTGTACCGGGCCGAGCAGATGCCGATCAAGGCGATTGCCCGGAAGCTTGGGATCTCGAAGAACACGGTCCGTCGTGCTGTGCGGTCCCCGGAGCCGCCGAAGTACGTGCGTAAGCCTGCGGGGTCCATCGTGGACGTAGTAGAGCCGCGGATTAGGTTGCTGCTTAACGAAACCCCGGAGATGCCGGTGCCGGTGATCGCCGAGCGGATCGGTTGGACTCGGGGGTTGACGGTGCTCAAGGACCGGGTCCGGGAGCTGCGGCCGCAGTACCGGCCGGTCGATCCCGTGTCGCGGACCACCTATGTGCCGGGTGAGCTGGCTCAGTGCGATCTGTGGTTCCCGCCGGCGGACGTGCCGTTGGGTGCGGACCGGGTGGCGAGGCCGCCTGTGCTGGTGATGGTGTGCGGCTATTCGCGGTGGCTGATGGCCCGGATGATCCCGTCGCGGCAGGCGCATGACCTGATCGGCGGGCATTGGGCGCTGCTGTCGCAGCTGGGTGCGGTGCCCCGCGCTCTGGTGTGGGACAACGAGTCCGCAGTCGGGCAGTGGAAGGCTGGGAAACCGGTTCTGGCCAAAGAGTTTCAGGCCTTCCGCGGCAGTCTCGGGATCAAGGTGGTGCTGCTGCGGCCCCGCGACCCGGAGTCGAAAGGCCTCGTCGAGCGGGCCAACGGCTATCTGGAGACCTCGTTCCTGCCTGGACGCAGCTTCACCTCGCCGGGTGACTTCAACGGCCAGCTCGGCGAGTGGCTGGGGCGAGCCAACCAGCGTCACCATAGGTTGTTGGAGTGCCGGCCGATCGATCGCCTCGGCGCCGACAAGGCCGCCATGCTCGCTTTGCCGCCGGTCGCGCCGAGCTTGGGCTGGCGCGCCACCACCCGACTGGGCCGCGACCATTGGGTGCGGGTGGAGACCTGCGACTACTCGGTGCACCCGGCGGCGATCGGCCGCCGTGTCGAGGTCGTCGCCGATCTGGAGACGGTGTCGGTGACCTGCGGCGGGCAGCTGGTCGCCCGCCACGCCCGGTCGTGGGCGCCGCACCAGACCATCACCGACCCCGACCACGCTGCTGAGGCCGCCCGGCTGCGCCGCGCACACCTGAGCGTCGTTGGCCGCGTGGCCGGCCGCGCCGGTGCCGAGGGCGTGCAGCAGCGGGAGCTGGCCTCCTACGACCGGATCTTCGGCATCGA
>NZ_QJUG01000479.1 GCF_003426775.1 Allorhizocola rhizosphaerae
CTGGCCGCGGCCGCCGAGAGCACGGCGGCGGTGTCGGCCAGCGAGTCCAGCACGGCGTGAGCCCCGGCCGCGCGCAGGTCGGCGGCGCTGAACCGGCCCGTGGCCACCCCGACCGCCCGCACACCGCAGGCCAGCGCGCCCTCGATGTCGTGCGGGGTGTCTCCGATCACGACGATGCGCTGCGGCGGCGGCAGTGTGCCGTACTTGGCCTGGGCCCGCACGCACGCCGAGCCGACGAGCAGGGCCCGCTGCGCGCCGATGTGCCCGTAGCCGCCGATGTCGAAGTCGATGCCCGCGGCCAGGCCGAACACGGTCAGCTTCTGCCGCGCCACGGGTTCGAGGTTGCCGGTGACCAGTGACTGGACCACGCCCGGTGTTTGCGCCAGCGCGGCGATGGCCGCGGCCGAGCCGGGCAGCGCGGTGCCGTTGGCGCGCATGAGTTCGGCCCGCTGCGCCGCCGCGGCGACCATGTAGCCGTAGAACGCCTCGATCAGCGGCTCGTCGGCCGCGACGCCGTGCTCCCGCAGAATCCACGTGACCAGGGCCCGGTCGGTGCGCCCGGCCATGTCGGGCAGGTGCAGCAGCGGTAACCCCGTGGTGGCCTCGAACGCGGACGACAGCAGGCCGCGCCCGAAACCCCGCGTCCGGACCAGCGTGCGGTCGATGTCCCACAGCACCAAGCACTCCACGCCGCCACCCTAGCGGGCGCCCGGTGGGCGCCCGCTGGCCGCGGTGTCACCAGCCTGTGTTGATCACACCCATGCCCAGGTAGATCTGGTCCCAGGTGTTGCCGTCGTTGTCGTCGGCGTAGGCGGCGCTGACCTCGCCCCAGTGCGACACGGCCACGGCGATGCCCTCCTGCTTTCCGGCGGCGACCCGGGTGAGCTGTTGCGCCGCGAGGCGCCCGGTGTCGGTGCCGTCCGGGTGGTACCCGCGCACCCACACGTCCTGTGCGGCGGTCCACGCCACGACCGTGCCGCCCTGGCCGTCCAAGCCGATCGACGCGCCGGTGCCACCCGCGGCGGCCTCCACGTCGGCGTGCAGCGCCGCACCGGTCCGGCTGAACGAGCGGGTCCACACGCCCGGCACCCCGCTGTGGTCGGACTCCCACGCGGCGGCGAACTCGCCGTTGAACGTGGCCGCCACGCTCGGCCGCAGCCGCTGCCCGCCCGTGCTGGAGCCGGCCACGCGCCGCGACAGCGTGGCCGCGCCGCTGGCCTTGGCCAGCCGGATCAGCCCGATGTTGCTGGCCCCGTCGGCGTCGGCGTCCT
>NZ_QJUG01000048.1 GCF_003426775.1 Allorhizocola rhizosphaerae
GTGGGGGTGGGGTGGCGGCCCGAGATTGCGGGGGTTGTGGCGGGCCTGCCCGGTGTGCCCTTTGTGGAGGTTATCGCCGAAACGTTGGGGCGCAACGGGTTGCCCGTGTCGCTGGGCGAGTTGCGTGCGCGCGGGGTGGCGGTGGTGCCGCACGGGGTGCGCCTGTCGCTGGGCGGGGCCGAACCGGTGGAGCCCGAGCGGGTCGCACATCTCGCGCACTGCGCCGAAATGACCGGCGCGCCGCTGGTGAGCGAGCACATCGCGTTCGTGCGCGCGGACGGGCTTGAGGCGGGACATCTGCTCCCGTTGCCGCGCAGCCGGGATGCGGTGGAGGCCCTGGTGGCCAACGTGAAGCGTGCCCAGGCCGACCTGCCCGTGCCGCTCGCACTCGAACCGATCGCTGCGCTGTTTGACTGGCCCGATGATGAGCTCGCCGAGGGCCAGTTCCTGACGGAGATTCTTGAGCGGACGGATGCACTGCTGCTGCTCGATATCGCGAATGTGTATGCCAATGCCGTGAACCGAGGGGTGGATCCACTGTCCAGTGTGGAGGGTTGGCCGCTGGAGCGGCTCGCTTACGCCCACGTGGCGGGCGGGGCCTTCTCGGACGGGGTGTATCACGATACGCATACGGATCCTGTGATGGAAGCGGTCATCGAACTGGTGGCCGCGTTGAAGCCGAAGGCGCTGATGCTGGAACGCGACGGGAACTACCCGGCCTGGGGCGAGTTGCGGTCCGAATTGGACGCTCTGGCCGACGCGTGCGGGCATCCGCGAATCACATGAGCGGCGACGATCTGGCGCGGCGGCAGGCCGAGCTCGTGCGGGCACTCGTGGCGGGCGGGGCCGCACCCGAGGGGTTTGATGCCGGGCGCGTGGCGATTGCCCGCAAAGCGTTGCTGCGCAAACGCGCCCGCAACGTGCGCCGGGAATGGCCGTGCCTGGCCGCGCAGTACGGCGATGGGTGGGAGCAGGTCTTCTCGGCGTGGGCCGATGGTCGGCCGACGCAAGGCGCGCTCAGCGATGGTTACGAATTCGCGAGGGCGAACCTGCCGACCGACCCGGGCGCCCGCGTCGAGCTTATGGTGTACGAGGCCCGCTCCCGCGCGTTCGCGGTCCGGATTGGACAACGTGCCCTCGTCGTGGCCGTGCGCGGTCGCGCCTGGCTCAAACTTTGGTAACGTCGCGGGCATGGACCTTGGGCTGGCCGGAAAAGCGTTCCTCCTGACCGGCGCCTCTCGCGGGCTGGGGTTCGCGACCGCGCGCTGCCTGGTGGCCGACGGCGCCAACGTCGTGCTTTCCGCACGCGATGAGCAGCGCCTGGCCGCGGCCGTCGCAGACCTCGGAAAGGCGCAGGCGCACGGCGTACCGGCTGATCTGGGAGAGGAAACAACCGCGGACCGGTTGGTCGGCGCGGCGCTTGACCACTTCGGGCGTCTCGACGGGGCCTTGATTTCGGTCGGCGGCCCACCACGCGGGACGGCCACGCAGGTGACCGACGAGCAGTGGCGGGAGTCGTTCGAGACGGTCTTCCTCGGCGCGGTGCGGCTGGCACGCCGGGTCGCCGAGGCGCTCACCAACGGTGGCGCGATCGGGTTTGTGCTGTCCAGCTCGGCCTGGATGCCGATCGTCGGCCTCGGCCTGTCCAACGGGCTGCGGCCGGGTCTGCTGGGCGTGGCCAAGGACATGGCCGACGAGCTGGCCCCGCGCGGCATCCGGGTGGTGAGCCTGCTCCCCCACCGGATTTTGACCGACCGCAACCGGGAGTTGTTCGCCGCGACCGGCGATGCCGCGAAGGCGCAGTCGGAGGCCGAGGCGTCCATCCCATTAGGACGGTTGGGCCAGCCCGAGGAGTTCGGCCGGGTGGCAGCGTTCCTGCTGTCCCCGGCGGCGAGCTATCTCACCGGGCTGGCCGTGCCGGTCGACGGCGGCGCGATGCGGGCCTACTGACACAGCGACTTGAGCTTGTTGGTCGACGCCTGGTTGACGTTCTGGATCGCGGCCTGGATCTTCGCCGGGTCGCTGCCTGCCGCGTTGAGTTCGGACTGCAGCTTCGTGGCCGCGGCCACCTCGTCCTTAAGCGCCGCCTTCACCTCGGCGTCGCCGGCCTTGGCTTCGAGCTCGGCGGTCTTGGTCTTGTAGTCGTTGAGCAGCGTGGTGAGTTCGCCGTACGCGCTGGCGGCCTTCAGCGGGTCGTCCTTGGCGCCCTCGATCGTCGCCCGGTGGGTGGCGATCTTGGCCTCGACGTCGGTGCGCAGGGTCTTCCAGGCGGCGCATGTGGTCGCCTTGTCGGCCGGGCTGCCGTCCGTCTTGGTGGTGGGGGTGCCCGTGGGCGAGCCGAGCGGGGGTTGCGGGACATCGGCGCAGGCAGCCGTCGCGAAAAGCGCCACGCCCACGAGGGCGGCGGTGGCGAGTAAGCGTCGCATTCGGGCAGCGTACTTCACGCCCGCACCACGCGAGCACGTTGCCGTCGTTACGGCGAGCACCCGCACCATGCGAGCACGCTACCGCCCTTACGGCGAGCACCCGCACCACGCGAACGCGATGCCCGCCGTTATGGCGAGCGCCGCGTCACCAGGGCGTGCGCAGGACGGCTTCTATCACTATCGCTGTCAACGCCCCGACCGACACGAGCAACAGCGGCGACTCGACCGGCTCACCGCCCTGTTCCTCCGGCGCTATCGCCGCGACCGTCAGCCACGGGAAGAACGGGAGCCATGCGTGCTCGACTCCGCCCCGCGCCAGCCCGGCAGCGATCGAGAACAGCACGGCGCTCGCCGCGCCCAGCAGGAACGGCCACGCGGGCGTGTTGCGCACCTTGCGCACGCTCGCGTACACCGCCGGCCCGCACGCCAGGAGCAACGCGCAGATGCTGATGAGTCCCCACCACAGTGCCGATCGCTGGGGTTCGATGGTCTTGGCGAAGTCTGCATAGGCCGTCCCCAATCCATCGGTCCAGCCGAACCCCGCCGCCGACGCAGCCAACACGGGTGCGAGCGCGCCAAGCCCGCTGAAAAGGTTGAGCGCCGCGCGCCTCCGGGCGAAGTAAATGCCCACAATGGACAGTCCGAGCCACGCCGCCGCGTAGGAGAAAAGCGCGGCCACGCCGAGCAGCAGCCCCGCGAGGATGGCCCATCCGGCGGCGCGCCAGGCCCGGTTGCGCGTGGCGCGCAGCCCGGCGAGCGTCATCGCGGCCGCGATCGTGAGCACGACCGCATCCATTGAGACGGCGAGCCACACGGCGTACGGGGCAAGTATGAGCACTGGGGCGTAACGCCTTGCCACATCCTCGCCGCTTACATCCCTTACGGCGCCGAGCACGAGCGGCGCAGAGAGCGCTCCAATGGCGGTCACGATGAGCGCGAGCCCGAAGTGCCCGGTGACCCCTGCGCGCTGCAAAGCCCACAGCAGCAACACAGGGCCGGGAGGATGGCCGCGGGTCGCGGTGGTGTGCTCGGCGCTGCGGCTGGTAAACGTGCGCAGGTATTCGAGCGGGTCGTCGCCCACCTCATTCACGTCACCCAAATAGCTGTCCGGCGTTAGGGATCGGGTCAGCCCGTCCGTGCCGTCAACGAGCGCCAGTGAGACGGCCCATGCGAACAGGCCCACCCCAGAAAGCGCTAACCAATTTTTTATATGTGGACGCTTTACCGCGAGCCAGACAACAATCCCAGCAACAGCGGGAGCCACAAGCGAAAGGGGCGAAATTTCGAACCTATAGCTTCCTAGAAAGGGTGCGCTCGCTGTGCCAAGTCTTGCCCCGCTCTCCACGGCCATCCACGTGACCAATAAACCTCCGCTGACCAGCAATAGCCAGCCGATCAGGTCATTGCGCTCACGGGTGCTCACGACGCCACACGCTATCGGGTACCCGACAGGTGTGCGCGTGTCGGTTGGCAAGAAATTGATATCTAGCGCATGATCGTCGGAGGCGGTCTAATAGGGAAGACCGCAAAGTCCGTATCGTCACTAGGACGTGAGGGAAAGAGAATGGCAGCCACCGGCACAGCTAGTACGACGGAGAAGGGTCGCCGGATCGTCGGCACCGAACGTCAAACGCTCGCCAAGGATCTCGTGAAGCGATACACCTCGGGTGAGAGCATCCGCGCTCTGGCCGCATCGACGGGCCGCTCTTACGGATTCATCCACCGGGTGCTCACCGAGTCAGGGGTTCAGCTTCGCCAGCGCGGCGGCGCCCGTCGGCGCAAAAAAGCATGACCCCGCCGGCTGGCGATGGGTCGTCCGTCGCCAGCGATCCGCAATCGGGAAGCCGGCTGGCATGACGTCGACCGGCTTCCGCGTCACAAGCGACGGTCCAGTTGCGACGGTGACATTGGACCGGCCGGCGCAGCGCAACGCGCAGACTCCTCAAATGTGGCTTGAATTGGCCGCGGTCGGGCGCGAACTCAGCGGCGACACCAGAGTGGTTGTCCTCAAGGGTGAGGGTCCCTCGTTTTCCGCCGGACTCGACCGCAACGCCATCCCCGCCGCGCTCGGCGAGATGAGCGCATTGACACCAGACGATGCCGCTTCGCGCATAGCGGAATATCAGGCCGCATTCGATTGGTTGCGCCGTCCGGACCTCATCTCGGTCGCCGCCGTGCACGGCCATGCCATCGGCGCGGGCTTCCAGCTCGCGCTCGCTTGCGATTTCCGGGTCGCGGCCGAGGACGCCTCCTTCGCCATGGCCGAGATCACCCTGGGCCTTGTTCCAGATTTAGGGGGTACGAGGCGACTGCTCGAACTTGTCGGCTACGCGCGGGCGCTGGAGCTGTGCGTGACCGGCCGCCGCGTGCTTGCCCACGAAGCGTTGGCCCTCGGATTGGCCAACGTCGTGGTCCCCGTCACCGAGCTTGCGGCGGCAACGGACGACCTGGTCGCGGCCGTGCTGGCGGGCAACCGCGACGCGGTCGTGGAGATCAAGGCGCTGCTGGCGTCGGCGGCGCTGCGCACGTTCGGCGAGCAGGAGCGCTTCGAGCGCGAGGCGCAGGTGCGCCGGATACGTGATCTAGCTGGCTTGGGCGAGTAGGAATGTCAGACCCGCGGGATAGGTTGGTTCCACTAGATCGTCTCGTGGAGGTGGCCGATGTCCTACGGTGGTGGCGGCATGGAGTGGATGATGCGCTCCATGCGCCGGGGGCAGACGCTTGAGAAACGCAAGATTGGCCGTGAGACGGCCAAGCGCATCCTTTCCTTCGCGGGCCCATATAAGCGCGAGATAACGTTCTTCCTCGCGGTCATCGTCGTCAGCGCGGTCATCGGCGTGGCCACTCCCCTGCTCGCGGGCCAGGTGGTGCGCCTGATCAATTCGGGGAGTCCCTCGGCGGCGAGCCAGATCGTGAAGATCGCTCTGGTCATCGCCGGGCTGGCCGTGGTGGGCGCGGTGCTGTCGTTGGCCGAGCGGTGGTATTCGTCGCGCATCGGCGAGGGTCTCATCTACGACCTGCGCACCCAGGTCTACGACCACGTGCAGCGCATGCCGGTGCAGTTCTTCACCCGGGCGCAGACCGGGGCGCTGGTGAGCCGGCTCAACAACGACGTGCTGGGCGCGCAGCGGGCGTTCACCTCGACGCTGTCCGGTGTGGTGAGCAACGTCATCCAGCTCGTGCTGACCGCCGCGGCGATGTTCGTGCTGTCGTGGCAGATCACCGCGCTGTCGCTGTTGCTGCTGCCGGTGTTCATCCTCCCCGCGCGGCGCATGGGCAACCGCCTGGCCGAAATCACCAAGGAGTCCTACGACCTCAACGCGAAGATGAACGCGACCATGACCGAGCGGTTCGGCGTGGCCGGGGCGCTGCTGGTGAAGCTGTTCGTGCGGCCCGAGTCCGAGTCGCAGCGGTTCTCCGCGCGGGCCGGGCGGGTGCGCGACATCGGTGTGCTGTCGGCGATGTATTCGCGCATGTTCTTCGCCGCCATGATGCTCGTGGCGTCGCTGGCGCAGGCCCTCGTCTATGGGCTCGGCGGGTGGTATGCGGTGGTCGGCACGCTCGACGCCGGTGACGTGGTCGCGCTGGCGTTGCTGCTGACCCGGTTATACGGTCCGATCACCGCACTGTCCAATGTGCGCATTGACGTGATGGGCGCGCTGGTCTCGTTTGACCGCGTGTTCGAGGTGCTCGACCTGCCGCCAGCGATCGCCGAAAGGCCTGGCGCGGTGGCGATTCCGGCGGGCGCGGCCACGGTCGAGTTCCGCGACGTGCACTTCCGCTATCCGACGGCGGCCGAGATTTCGCTTGCCTCGCTTGAGGATGTGGCCCGGGTGGAGCGCACGACCACCGATCCGGTGCTGCGCGGGGTTTCGTTCACAGTGGAGCCGGGGCAACTCGTGGCGCTCGTCGGGCCCTCGGGCGCGGGCAAGTCCACCACCTCGATGCTGGTGAGCCGGCTCTACGACGTGACATCGGGCGCGGTGCTGGTGGGTGGCGTCGACGTGCGCGACGCCACGATGCAGTCGCTGCGCGAGAACATCGGCGTGGTGACCCAGGACGCGCACCTGTTCCACGAGACGCTCGCCGAAAACCTTCGCTACGCCAAGCCCGATGCCACCGACGAGGAGCTGTGGGCGGCGCTGCGCGGGGCCCAGATCGAGCACATGGTGCAGGCCCTGCCGGACGGGCTCGACACGGTCGTCGGCGAGCGGGGATACCGGTTCTCGGGTGGGGAGAAGCAGCGCATCGCCATCGCGCGGCTGCTGCTGAAGGCGCCGTCCATCGTGATCCTCGACGAGGCCACGGCGCACCTCGACTCAGAAAGCGAGGCGGCCGTGCAGGAGGCGCTGTCCTCGGCGCTGACCGGGCGCACGGCGCTGGTCATCGCGCACCGGCTGTCCACCGTGCGCGAGGCCGACCAGATCCTGGTGCTCGACGAGGGCCGCATCGTGCAGCGCGGCACGCACGAGCAACTGATCGCCGAGGGCGGCCTCTACGCCGATCTGTACAAGACCCAGTTCGCGATCGGCGCGTCCCCACCGCGCCTGGTCAACTCCCCCGAGCCCGTCATCGTGACCGCGGGCCCATACCCCGCCGACGACCACGACTGACCCGCCTGCGCGGGATGACACCGACCTGCCCAGCCCGACTACAGGTTGGCAAGGCTGGCCCGACTGGGCCGCGCATCGCTGGCCATCGCTTTCCGCGGGCTAGTCCGTCGGTTGGGACATGATCTTGCGGATCTGGGTGGGCGTCGGCGGGGACGGCAGTGGCTGCTGTTCGCGGCAGCGGAACGCCTGCAAGAGGTATTCCACCAAGCGTTTCCATGCCTTGGGCGCGGTGCGCGAGGTCTCCCGCAGCAGTCCTGCGTTGGCCATGAGCAGCATCGGCAGATCCTCGGGCACGTAGTCGTCGCGCAGTGCGCCCGCCTTCTTGGCGCGTGCGACCAGCTCAAGGTAGCCCTGGAAGATGGCCGCGGCACGCTCATCCTCCGGGCCGTGGCAGGGGATCATCAGCATCTGCGCCAATCCCGGCAGCCGGGCCTGGATCTCGGCGATGGCCCGGATGAAACCGCTGAACCCTTCCCACGGATCCGGATCGGACAACCCCTTGGCCAGTGCGCGCTCAAAGAGTTCGATCTGGCGGGTGGCGACCGCGGCGAGGAGGTCTTCGCGCGTGGCAAAGCGGCGGTACAGCGTGGCGATGCCCACACCGGCCTCGGAGGCGATCTCCTCCAGCGGCGCGTCGAGGCCGCGCGCGGCGAAGATGTTGCGCGCCGCATCGAGGATCAGCTCCCGATTCCGCGCCGCGTCCGCCCGCACCATGATCCTAAGCGTAGCAGCGATAAGTGGACGGGAGCCTCCACTTACTGCTAGGTTCGACCCACAAGTGGAGGAGATCCACCGTTTAGGAGGCGCCATGAACGTTGCCCTGTGGGTCGTCCAGGCCCTGCTCGCCTTGGCCTTCGCCGGCGCGGGCTTCCTGAAGGTCAGCAAGTCACGCGACGAACTGCGGCCACGCATGCCATATGTGGCCGACTTCTCCACCGGGACGGTGAGGCTCATCGGCGCTGTGGAGCTTCTCGGCGCCGCCGGGCTGATCCTGCCCTGGGCCACGGGCATCGCCCCGGTGCTGACCCCGCTCGCCGCGACCGGCTTGGTCATCGTGATGATTCTTGCGGCGTTCACCCACATCCGGCGAAGCGAGCCGCAAGGGGTCGTGTTCAACGCGATCCTCGGCGCGCTCGCGCTGTTCGTCGCGATAGGCCGGTTCTAGACCGGCCTATGCCAGCTCGACGAGGTCCAGCAGGTCGTCGCTCCAGGCGTCTTCGTCACCGTCGGGCAGCAGGATGGCCCGGTCGGGTTTGAGCGCGGCCACCGCACCCGGGTCGTGGGTCACCAGGACGATGGCCCCGGGATAGCGGGCGATGGCGTCGAGCACCTGCTCGCGGCTGACCGGGTCGAGGTTGTTGGTCGGCTCGTCCAGCAGGAGCACGTTGGCACCCGAGCACACGAGCGTGGCGAGCGCCAGCCGGGTCTTCTCGCCGCCCGACAACACCCCCGCAGGCTTGTCGACGTCGTCGCCGCTGAACAGGAACGCGCCCAGAATCCGGCGCAGCTCCGTGTCGGTTTGTGAAGGCGCCGCCGAGCGCATGTGGTCGAGGATGCTGCGGCCGATGTCCAGGGTTTCGTGCTCCTGCGCGTAGTAGCCCAGGCGCAGCCCGTGCCCCGGCTCGACCGCGCCGGTGTCCGGCTCCAGCAGTCCGGCGAGGATGCGCAGCAGCGTGGTCTTGCCCGCACCGTTGAGGCCGAGGATGACCACGCGCGAGCCACGGTCGACCGCCACGCCCACGTCCGTGAAGATCTCCAGCGAGCCGTATGACTTGGACAGCCCGGACGCCGTGAGGGGGGTCTTGCCGCACGGCGCGGGGGTCGGGAAGCGCACCTTCGCGGCCTTGTCGGCGGCCCGCTCCTCCTCCAGGCCGCTCAAGAGCAGCGATGCGCGCCGCGCCATGTTTTGCGCCGCAACGGCTTTGGTCGCCTTCGCACGGAGCTTGTCGGCCTGGGCCATCAGGGCCCCCGCCTTCTTCTCGGCGTTGGCCCGCTCCCGCTTGCGCCTGCGCTCGTCGGTCTCTCTCTGCTCCAGGTAGGCCTTCCAGCCGACGTTGTAAACGTCCACTGTGGACCTGTTGGCGTCTAGATACCACACCTTGTTGACGACCGCTTCGAGCAGCGACGCGTCGTGCGAGATGACGATCAGGCCGCCTTTGTGCCCCGCCAGAAACCCGCGCAGCCAGGTGATCGAGTCGGCGTCCAAGTGGTTGGTGGGCTCGTCGAGCAGCAGCGTGCCGCCGCCCTGCGCGGCCGCGTCGCGGAACAGGATGCGGGCCAGCTCGATGCGCCGCCGCTGGCCGCCCGACAGCGTGCCGAGCGGCTGCGCGAGCACCCGATCCGGCAGCCCGAGGTTTGAGCAGATGCGTGCCGCCTCGGCCTCCGCACCGTAACCACCCAAGGCAGCGAATTGGTCTTCCAGTTGCCCATATTTGCGGAGCAACTGCGCGTCCTCGCCGAGCCGCGGCTCAAGCTCCTTCATCTGCGCCAGCAGGACATCCAGTCCCCGGGCGGACAGCACACGGTCGGACGCGGTCACCTCCAGGTCGCCCGTCCTCGGGTCCTGCGGCAGGTATCCCACCGGCCCCCGCCGCTCCACCTGCCCCGTATAGGGCATGCCCTCGCCCGCGAGCACCTTGAGCGTGGTGGTCTTGCCGGCCCCGTTGCGCCCGACCAGGCCGATGCGGTCGCCCGGCTGCACCCGCAGCGACGTCTCGCCCAGCAGGATGCGAGCGCCCGCGCGCAACTCCAGGCCAGTGGCCGCGATCATGACTGCTCCAACGACGACGAGACGAAACCGGGGGGCAAACCCGCCAATCGTAGCGTCACTACCGCTCGTGCCGCGGCGGATTTCCCGGTGGCTGGGTGGGAGCACCGCCACTGCCACCACCGCCACCGGTTCCGCCGCCACCGCCCGTGGGCGGACCCGGATCGGTCCCCCACCTGCACCGACAGGCGCAGGCAGCAGCGCAGGTGATCACCGTCCGCTGCCACCGGGCCGAACCGCGCCCGGATCTGCCGCGGCCGGCTCATCCATTTCGTGAGCCTGGCCACCGTCGTCCGGGAACGGACCCGCCGGCGCGATGTTGAGGTTGAAGTCGGCCTCGTCGCCTCTGCCCCACGGGTGGTAGAGGAAGTACCGGTCGACGGCGGTCTCGCAAAGACGCTTCCCTGCTCGGGCTGGCCGAGACATGCCTGCTGCTCGGCGACGCCGACCAGGCTGGCGCCCACGCCGCGCGTGCCGAGCGGCCGGCCCAGGGCAACCGGCTGTCGCCCCTTGAGCAGCGCGCCGTTTTCCTCCACGACAGCGCGGGTAAAACGCGCCGATGACGCCCGAACTGACCTTAGGCTCAGCATCGTGAGCATCAACGAGAATGCAGACCTCGATCCCTCACAAGTAGAGGATCTTCGTGGGGCTGGCAGCCGCGGCGGCGGGATCGGCGGCCGCGGCGGAGTCAATGCCGCGGCGGGATGCCTGACCATGTTGCTGCCGCTGTTTCGCCGGAACCCCAAGCTGGGCATCGCGGCGATGCTCGTGGCCGTGTTGTGCTTCGCCGGCTATCTGGTCCTCAACAGCACGGGCCAGCTGGGCAACCTGGGCCTGGGCGGGCTGGGCGGGGACACGGCGCAGCAGCCCGAGGACAACACCGAGCTGCAGCAGGCGTGCTCGACGGCCAACCCGGACCGGTTCCAGCGCACCGACTGCCGCAACCTGCTCTACATCAACTCGATCCAGGCCTATTGGCAGCAGGCGCTCCCGCAGCACTTCGGCCAGCAGTACCAGAGGGCGAAGACGCGCCTGTTCAGCGGCGGAGTGGACACGGCGTGCGGCAGCGCGGACGCGGGCATGGGCCCGTTCTACTGTCCCGGCGACAACCATATCTACATTGATCTGTCGTTCTACGACGAGCTGGCCCGCCGGTTCGGCGCCCCCGGCCAGTTCGCCCAGGCGTATGTGCTCGCCCACGAATACGGCCATCACGTGCAAACCCTGCTCGGCACGGAGGCAGAGGTGCGCCGGGCGCAGCAGCGCGATCCGGCCAACGCCAACCGCTACTCGGTCTCCATGGAGTTGCAGGCCGACTGTTACGCCGGGGCGTGGGCCAACGCGGCCAGCCGCACGACGAGCGCGACGGGCCAGCCGCTGTTCACCAGCGTGACGCAGAAGGACATCGACGAGGCGATGCAGGCCGCCTCGGCCGTGGGCGACGACTCGATCCAGAAGAAGGCGGGCGGGTCGATCAATCAGGACGCGTTCACCCACGGCTCGTCGCAGCAACGCCAGCAGTGGTTCAACCAGGGCTATAGCTCCGGCGACCCAAAGCAATGTAATACATTCGCCGGATGACCGATTCTCCCGCGGAACGCTATCTGCGCCTCGGCCTTCGCCTTGCCCGCCACGATGACGGGGTGGTCGACGCCTACTTCGGCCCGGCCGAGCTGGCCGCGCAGGTCGGGGCCGAAGCGCCGGTCGAGCCGCGTGCGCTGGTCAAGGAGGCCGACGCGCTGCTGGGCGAGCTGGCCGACGGCTGGCTGCGCGACCAGGTCGCGGCGTTGCGCGTCTTCGCGGGCGGGCTCGCGGGCGAGTCCCGCTCCTACGCCGACGAGGTCGAGGGCTGCTACGGCATCCGCCCGGTGCACACCGACGAGGCCGTGTTCGCCGAGGCGCACGAGCGTCTCGCCGACCTGCTGCCCGGCGATGGCCCGCTGACGCAGCGGTTTCTGCGCTGGCGCGAGTCGATGTTCGTGCCCGCCGACAAGGTCGAACCCGTTGTGGCAGCGGTCATCGAGGAGGCTCGGACGCAGACCCGGGCGCTGGTCGACCTGCCCGAGGGCGAGGGTGTCGACCTGGAGTTCGTGCGCGACGTGACGTGGCTTGGCTACAACGACTACCTCGGCGACCTGCGCGGCCGGGTCTCGTTCAACGTGACGAAACCGATGACCGCCATGGACCTGCTGCTGGTCGCCATCCATGAGACGTACCCCGGCCACCAGGCCGAACGTTCCTGTCATGAATTTTTTCTGGTACGCGGCCAGGGCCTCCTGGAGGAGACGCTGGCCCTCACGCCCGCACCCCAATCGGTGATCTCCGAGGGCATAGGCGAGCTCGCGCCGCAGATCCTGCTCACGGGCGAGGGCGGGCCGCGCCTGGCCGCGATCCTGCACGATGCGGGCGTCGAGTTCGACCTGGCGCACGCCCTCGCCGTCGAGCGGGCCGCCCGGCCGTGCCAGTGGGCCCAGGTCAACGCGGCGCTGTTGCTGCACGAGCACGGCGCCGGCCAGGCGGACGCGCGGTCCTATTTGGAGCGTTGGGCGCTGATCGGCCCGGACATGGCCGCGCACGTGGTCCGGTTCATCACCGAGCCGTCGTCGCGCACGTACGTCATGAACTATCCGGCCGGATACCGGCTGTGCCAGTCCTATGTGGATGGTGACCCGCACCGGTTCCGCCGGCTGCTGACCGAACAGATGCGGGTCACCGACCTGACTACGTCGTCGCGATAGCGGCGAGCACGTCGGTGCGCGCCGCCCGCCGGGCCGGCCACAGCGCCGCGAGCACGCCCACCACGACCATCCCGCCGAGCGCGCCCGCGACCACGGGCAGCGGCACGGCCATCGAGAAGATGGGCTGGCTCAGGATGACGTGCTGCATGACGCCGCCCAGCAGCACGCCGATGCCCACGCCCAACAATCCGCCGTACGTCGCGATCACCACGCTCTCGCGCCGGATCGCCCGCCGGACCAACCCACGCGAGGCGCCCACGGCCCGGAACACCCCGATCTCACGGGTCCGTTCGAGCACCGACAGCGCCAGCGTGTTGACCACACCGAACACGGCGATCAGCACGGCCGCGCCCAGCAGGGCATAGACGATGCCCAGCGCGAGCTGCAGCGGACCGATGAACTCCATGATGAGCTGCTCGCGATCCATCACGATGATGTCGGGCCGCTCGGCGAACGCGGCGTCGAGCGCCCTGCGGTCGGCATCCGCGACGTAGACGCCGTCCAAATAGGAATGCTCGCCCAACAGCGCCGGGTCGTCGACGACCACGCCGTTGTACAGGAAGCTTTCGTCGACGTAGACGCCGTTGATGCGCAAGGTCTTGCCCATCACGGTCACCGTGTCGCCGACCTTCTTCCCGAACTGCTCGCGCACCAGCGCGCCGCCGCGCGGCAGCTCCCGCGCCAGGCCCTTGCCGTTGCCGCGCACCACCGTGATGGACCGGTCGCGCCCGTCGACCTCGCCCCAACCGTGGTACACCGCGGTCGCGTCGCCGGGCACCTTCGGCACGATGTCGTCCTGGGTCGGGCCGTTGACCCCGCGCACAACAAGCGTTTCCGCGCGGATGTCAGCCTTGACGACCCGGCTGAACGTGTCGCTGAGCGACTCGCCGACCGTGGCGAACGCCGTGACCAGCGCGAGCCCGATCATCAGCGCGGACGCGGTGGCCGCCGTGCGACGAGGGTCGCGGATCGAGTTTCGCACGGCGACCCGCGCCACGACCGACCCCCGTTGACTGACCACACGCGACAGTGGAATCAGGACGGCCGAGGCGAGCAGCGGGGCCAGCAGGAGCAGACCGACGCAGCCCAGCAGCGCGCCCGCCATGCCGACCACCCGTTGCCAGTCCGACAGGTCCGTGTGCGACGTCAGTAGGACCATCGTCGTGCCGCCGCCGAGCGCGAGGAACCCGAGCACGGTGCGGATCACCAGCGACCGGCGCGGCAGCGCGTAGTCGGTGCCCAGCGCGGCCACGGGCGGCACGGCCGCGCCCCGGCGGGCCGAGCCGTATGCGGCCACGACGGTCACGACGAGGCCCACGAGGTACCCGACAAGGATGGCAAGCGGTGAGACCGCGAAGATGACGGTTTCCCCGGTGCTGCGCAACAGGGTCATCGCCACCCACCCGAGCCCGACGCCGAGCGCGGCGCCCACCGTCGCGCCGATCAGCCCGATGACGGCGGCCTCTGCCAGGATGGCCCGGCGCACCTGGCGCCGCTTGGCGCCGACCGCGCGCAGCAGGGCGAAATAGCGTGTCCGTTGCGCCACAAGCATCGTGAACGTGTTGGCGATGACGAACATGCCGACCATCAGCGCCACACCGGCGAACACGAGCAGGAAGTTGCGCGCGATCTGCGCCTCCTGGCTCGCCTCCTTCGCCCGCTCGTCGGCGATCTGCTGCCGGGTCTTCACGTCTTCGAAGCCCTTCGCTTTGGCCTGCGCCGCGATCGCGTCCGGATCGGCGCCGAAAAGCTCGACCCAGGCAAACGATCCACCGGCCAGGCGCAGCGCGGTCGCCTCGTCGTAGGCCACCACCGGCATCGGCTCATCCGCGGCAGCGGTCCGGTAGGTGTAAATGCCCACCACCGTAACGGTTTCGCTGGTGCCATCCTGGCGCAGCAGGCGCACCGACGATCCCACGCCATGACCGGCGTCCTTGGCCGTGCGCTCCTCCAGCGCGACCTCACCGGCCTTCTCCGGCCCACGCCCGCCGATCAGGTGGAATCGATCGCTGGCGTCCCAATCCGTTCCGGCCATCTCCGGGAAGTATCCGGTGCCCAGCTTGCCATCGGACTTCACCACCGCCGAGTGTCCAAACACGACACCTTCGGCGCGGGCGATCGACGCCAACGGAGCGGGATCCTTGGTTCGCACGATGACGGCGAAGTCCGCGCGCGTCTGTCCACTCACGATGGTCGCCGCCGCCGAATCCGACACGACCCACGTGGCGACGACGAAGCCGACGCCAAGCACGATGGCCACGAGCGTCATGGACACCCGGCCGGGATGGGCCCGCAGGTCCCGCAATACCGCGCGCAGCATTTACAGGACCCTCCCGTCCGCGAGCTTGATGATCCGGTCGGCGTACGAGGCCGCGGTCGGATCGTGCGTGACCATCACCACGGTCTGGCCCAGCTCGTCCACGCTGCGCCGCAGGAAGTCCAGCAGCTCCTTGGACGACTGGGAGTCCAGCGCGCCGGTCGGCTCGTCGGCGAAGATCACATCCGGGCGCGTGATCAGCGCGCGGGCGCACGCCACCCGCTGTTGCTGCCCACCCGACAATTGCGAAGGCCGGTGCTTGAGCCGGTCGCCGAGCCCGACCGCGTTGACGATGGTGTCGGCGAACGCCCGGTCGACCCGCTTTCCGGCCAGGTCCAGCGGCAGCACGATGTTCTCCCACGCGGTCAGCGTGGGCAGCAGGTTGAACGCCTGGAACACGAAGCCGACCCGGTCGCGGCGCAGCGCGGTCAGAGCGTCGTCGCCAAGCTTGGTCAGCTCGGTGTCGCCGATCCACGTGCGCCCGGCGGTCGCCTTGTCCAGCCCGGCCACGCAGTGCATCAGGGTCGACTTGCCCGAGCCCGACGGGCCCATGATGGCGGTCAGTTCGCCCTGGTAAAACTGGACATCGACGCAGTCGAGCGCGGCCACCCGGGCGTCGCCCTCCCCGTAAATCTTCGTCAGCTCCACGGCCCGTGCGGCCGCCTTCTTCGTTGTCATGCCGCCCACACTCGCCTGTGCGAGACGCGGTGAAATCCGGCGTAAGTCGATCACACCCCCCACCAAAGTTGTAGGCAGCACAGGCCGATCCGACCTAATCTCGACCTCGTGGAAGAGCAACTCGGCGTGGCGGCGATCCGGTGGGTGACGCGCATCACCTGGAGGATCGCTCCGCTCGTGCTCGGTTTCGCCGTCTTCCTCGGCACACTGACCGTCCCGGGAGCGCCGCCGACCGTGGTCATCGGGAGTGGCTACGTCAACCGGATCGACCCGATCGTCCTGGTGGCGGCGGCCGTGGTGTGCGGGCTTGTCACGGTGTTCGCCCGGCGCTGGCTGCTGCCCCTGCTCGTGGTGGCCGCCGTGGTCTGGTTGGCCCTGTCGGCGTTCCCGATCATCGTGATCGCTTCGTACTACGCGGCCGTCCGGCTGACCCGGCGCCGCACGGCCATCATCTACCTGAGCCTGTCCACCGCACTCGTATTGATACCGCTGGGCGCTGAACCCATCGTGGGCATCGTTGCCGTGTGCGTCCTGATCGGACTGCCGTACGTGGTGGGACTGTGGGTCAACGCGCGCCGCCAGGTCATCGCGGCCCTGCAGGAGCGGGCCGAGCGGCTGGAGGCCGAGCAGTCCGCGCGATCCGAGCAGGCCCGGCAGGAGGAACGCACGCGCATCGCCCGCGAAATGCACGATGTCGTCGCACATCGGGTCGCGCTGATGGTCCTGCACGCCGGGGCGCTGGAGGTCAACGCGCCCGACGAGCGCCTGGCCGGTGAGGCCGCGCTCATCCGCACCACCGGGCGGGAGGCGCTCACCGAGCTGCGGCAGGTGCTCGGCGTGCTGCGGACCGAGGAGGCCCTGCTGGCCCCGCAACCGGATCTCTCCGAGCTGCCGAGCCTGCTTGACCGCACCCGGGCTGCTGGGGTTCCGGTCGAGTTCCGTCTGGAGGGGGCCGGCCGTGAGCTCCCGACCGTCGTGCAGCGCACCGCCTATCGGGTGGTGCAGGAGGCGCTCACCAACGTGGTCAAGCACGCCGGCGGGGCGCCGACGACCGTGACCCTGCGATATTCGGACACCACATTGGACGTGCGCGTGGACAACGGGCCGCCGACGTCCCCGCCGGAACGCA
This sequence comes from Allorhizocola rhizosphaerae, assembly GCF_003426775.1. Taxonomy (GTDB): domain Bacteria; phylum Actinomycetota; class Actinomycetes; order Mycobacteriales; family Micromonosporaceae; genus Allorhizocola; species Allorhizocola rhizosphaerae. The sequence goes on from NZ_QJUG01000048.1 coordinate 16,669, forward strand.
TGCCCGGCAGCGGGCTCGGTCTGATCGGGCTGCGCGAGCGGGTCGCACTGCTTTATGGGCGGTTGGAGTCGCGTTCCCGCCTTGACGGCGGGTTCACGGTCAGCGCCGTGCTTCCCGCCTCGCCGAGCGAGGTACCCGCATGATCAGGGTTTTGTTGGTGGACGATGAGGCTCTGGTGCGATCGGGCCTGCGCATGATTCTCGAAGCGGCGGGCGACATCGCGATCGTCGCGGAGGCGCGCGACGGCCACGAGGCGGTCGAGGCGGCGCGGCGCCACAAGCCCGACGTGGTGCTCATGGACGTGCGCATGCCGGGGCGCGACGGCCTGAGCGCCGCCGAGGAGGTCACCGCGCTCCCCCAGCCGCCCAAGGTGGTCATGCTCACCACGTTTGACATGGACGAATATGTGCATGCCGCGCTGCGGGCGGGTGCCGTCGGCTTCCTGCTCAAGGACACCCCGCCGCGCGATCTCGCGGAGGCCGTGCGCATCGTGACCGCGGGCAACGCCATGCTCTCGCCCGCCATCACCCGCAAGCTGATCAGCTCCTTCGCTCAGCGCGGCCATTCTCAGGCCCAGCAGGCCCGTCAGCGCCTTGCCGTGCTCACCGACCGGGAGCTGGACGTGGCGCGTGCCGTCGGGCGTGGACTGTCCAATGCGGAGATTGCCCGCGAGCTCGACATGGCGGAGACGACGGTGAAGGCGCACGTGAGCCGGGCCCTGGCCAAACTCGGTTTGAGCAACCGGGTGCAGGCCGCGCTGCTCGTACACGACGCCGGCCTGACATAGGGCTATTCAGCCACGTAGGTGCAGTAAAACCAGCGATAAACCACATGCTCGCAGCCACTGATCTCGATATGCCCATCGGTGGGGTAGAAGTGTTCGGTGCGGTTGCCGTGCCGTATCTTGACCTCCGGATCGCCGACCGGCACCCAGCGGCACCGGGTCGACGGCAACGCCTTGTCCGGGCCCCCGTCCAGGAACACGCGCTCCCATCGCATCACACCATCCGCCGCCTTCACCGCGACGCCCCGAAATCCACATTGGAGTGACGGGATGCCGCGTGCTGCCATCGGTTCAAGTGGCTCTCGCCGATGGCGACGCGGCCGCCGGGGTCGGTGACGCCCATTCCGGGCTTCGGGGCCAGGCACAACACGCCGACCTTGCCCACGTGTTCGTTCATCTGGACCAGCCGAGCCGCATCGCCTACGCAATCGAGCGGGTACAGCTCGGAAAGCGCCGGGATGACGCGACCGAGCCGCACCAGCCGGTTGCACTCGGCCTGTTCCTGCAGATTGGCGACGTGACTGCCGATGATCCGTTTGAGGTTCATCCAGAGGTGGCGGTTGTCGTAAACGTGGCGGTAGCCGCTGCTCGAGCCGCACGTGACGACGACGCCGCCGCGACGTACCACAAAGACCGAAACACCGAACGTCGCCCTTCCCACGTTGTCGAACACGACGTGTGGGTCCTCGCCCAGCTCCGCTCGGATGGCCGCGCCGACCCGCCTGCCCAGTTCGGTCGGATCACCTTCCGCCCCGTCGTCGCCGAGGCCGATGTCGTGGCGATTGATGACCAGATCGCAGCCGAACTCACGCAGAATGCGGGCCTTGCGCTCGGAGCCGACCACGCCGATGGCGATGCCGCCGCCGTTACGGACAAGCTGCACCGCGAACGCGCCAAGGCCGCCGGTCGCGCCCCAGATGAGCACGATGTCACCCTGCTTGATTCGGGCACCGCGGTCGCTGACGAGCATGCGGTATGCGGTTCCTGCGCACAGTGTTGTCGACGCGGCCTCCTCCCAGCTGAGATGGCCCGCCTTGGGCAGCAGCTGGCTGGATCTGACAATCGCATACTGCGCCAGCCCACCGAAGTTGGTCTCATAGCCCCACGCGCGCTGCCCGAGGCCCAGCATTCCGTCCGCGTGGGTGGCCGGCTCCTGCTCATCGACATACGCGCCGTTGACCACCACGTGGTCGCCCACCCGCCAGCGCCGCACGCCAGGCCCTACCCGCACGATGACGCCCGCCGCGTCAGACCCGATCGCATGGAAGGGCACATCGTGCCGCGCGAAGTGGCCACCCTGCTGTCCCAGCCGTTTGAGGAAGGCAAATGTGGGCTTCGGCTCGAAAATCGCCGACCATACGGTGTTGTAGTTGATTGAGCTGGCGAGCACCGCGACAAGTGCCTCATCGGGCGCGAGCTCCGGCATGGGGACGGGGCCGACCCGCAGTGAGGCGCGCACATCCTTGTCTTCTCGGCCACGGAACATCCCGACATCCTCTGCCCGCAGGTGGGCCGCCACGTAATGGTCGGGCACCTTTTCGCTGAGCAGGTCTGCCGGGGGCGCTCCAGCGATGACGGCTTCGGCCAACGGGTCCATGGCTCTCCTTCCGGTGGCAGGTGTTCGCCGACACCCGCCGCGTTCACTCGATGCTTCACATCACTGGCGGTTGTGCGGTTGGCACGTGCGGGCCCGGGATGCCGGCGGGCAGGTATGGCGTCGGTGGAACTCCCGGCTGAATGGTCCAGATCGGCTCGTCGCCCGGTGCCCCGCAAAGGCGGTGCAGCACGGCGGCGGCCACCTCTGACGGTTGGAGCAAGGGATGGTCGCGTGCGGCGAGATGCTCGCGGAGGTCTCCGAGCAGCGGGGTGTCGGTGAAGGACGGGCAGAGCGCGCAGAGGTAGACGCCGTTTCGTGACAGCCTCCGGCTGGTTGCCCGGACGAGCCCGATCAACGCGGCCTTGGTCATCGTGTAAATCGGGTACCGCCCGTAACCGGTGATGCCCGCAAGCGACGACATCAGGGTGATCGCACCGCCGCCCGCGGCCAGCAGAGCGGGTACACAGGCGGCAAGCGAGAAGACGATGCTGTCCAGATTTGCGGCCACGACGGTTCGGTACTCGCTCAGGTTGAATTCCGTCAGATCGCGATCGTAGCTGCGGGCACCGACGCTGAGGTGGACCAGATCGAGCCGACCGTATCGCCGCTGCGCGGTTTCCACGGCCGCACGGCATGCCTCGATGCCGGTGAGATCTGCCACGAACGGTGTTCCGCCGATCTGGTCCGCGAGGCGTTCGATGGGGTCCTTGCGGCGACCACACACCAGCACGTTGGCCCCGGCTCGGCCGAGCCCGGCCGCCACCGCGCTGCCTATGCCGCCGGATGCGCCGGTGACCAGGGCCGTCTTTCCCGACAGCGGCGATGTCGCTCGATCCGGTGTGCCGGCGTGGTTCATCGGTAGATCCCTTCGGGATCGAACGAGGCGAGAATCGACCGTTCGTCTGCGGTGATGGCCGCCTGGCTCGTCACGTCTCGCCTCGGCGGTTCCCAGCAGGTGTGCGCCGCGACCAGGGTGGCCGGGGTCGCTGAACCCGGCATGCCGGCGTAGGAGGGAAGCCAGGCGGACAGGGTGAACAACTCATCGGGCCTCGCCCGGGTGAAGGTACCGAATTGGCTGTAGATGGCCTGGACCCGCCCGCCCGGAGTGGTGACGTGCGCGACTGCGGGTACGTACCGGGAACGGGTGGCCTTCGCCACGATGACGCAGTCCGATCGTGTTCCGACATCGTTTGCCCCGCCAGGACCGGTCAGCCATCGACCGTCGGGCAGGAAGGCGGTGTTGACCGCGCCTGTCGCGTCAACCTCGACCGCTCCGAGCACACCAAGATTGGTGTCCGGCGCCGAGCCGACCACATTGCCCAGAATCTGGTCGACTCCGGCGGTCATCGTGCTCCGGCTCGCATGAAGCTGGCTGAACAGAAACGGATCCCCCGGTTCCGGGGAGAATCCGAAGAAGCCCAGTTCGGCAAGCAGGTCGACGTGGATTCCTTGGCGGGAAAGGATTTCCTTGGCCGTCCACGCCGCCATGTGAGCGGCGCCGATCCCGGCCAGCAGGCTCCGGTATCCGCGTTCGCGCACAAGGTCGGCGATGCCGCGGGCAGCCAGGAGGATCGCCGTCTCATGGTCGGTACACGGGGTCTCGGTTCGGCCGGCCTGCGGGAGCGGCCGGCGTTGCGGCTTTCGCGCGAGGTTGCGCAACCGTTTCTGCCCGAGCCGACGCAGATATCCGGCGTGCCCGCCGGGCTCCTCGACCCAGCGCCGGTACCAGCCCTGTGCGGTCTCCGGGGAGCCGCACTCGCTGGCGGCATCGGCGAGGAACCGATAGTCATCCAGGTAGAAGTCCGGCAGGCCGGCCAGACGGTCACAGCGCAGAGACTGCGGGTGGCCGCCCCAGCGCGCCTCGCACAGTCCGATCACCTTGGCCCCGGGGATCGTCACGCGCTGCGGCATCGCCGCGACAACGTGGTCCGCGACGATGCGTTCCACGGTTGCGATGACCCCTTTGGAGGCGGCGTACGCGGCGTGAGGCCCTTCGCCGAAAGGCTTGCACATGACGATGTTTCCATGACGATCGGCGATCACGCCGTGGAGCAAGGTGACCTCGGGCCGCAACGCGGGCACGAGCAGTGAAGGTTGTTGTCCAGGTAGTCGCATGACTTCCGGCGGGGAGGGTCCCGTGGCAAGCGGCAGGTGGCTTCCCATGAGCGAGGTCGTCACGGCGTAGGGCAGTCCACTGGCCGCTGCGGCCAGCCGTTGCGTGTGGCTGAGCAACGACCAGATCTCGGCGTGGAACGGGACGCCCTCTTTCAGCCTGGCGTACAGGCGGCTGGGTCGAGGCGACGGGTAGGAATCGCCGAGAAAGCAGGTCGTGACGTGCTTGACCGCGCCGGAGAGCGCCAACGCGTGCGCGCTCGAATGGATCGAGGCGATGCTCACCATCAGGCTGCGCCTGCCGCCGAAGACCCGGCACATGGCATACAGGAGTGCGTTGGGCCGCCCGGTGGTCGTCGTGATGTGTACTCGCATGCCGTCTTCGATGAAGCGCCGAATCAAGTCATCGGGCTCATCGGCGATGATCGGATTCACGTCAATGCCCCCTAGCCGCGAGGTTGGTCATCGTCGGTTGCGGATAGGGCGACGGCGGACATCTGGCTGCCGAGCGCGTAGGACATCGACAATGCGAGATCAAACGAGGTCGCGCGGGAACCTTCGATCACATGGTCCACAGCGCAGGCCGGATCGGGGGCATCGCAGTTGATGGTCGGCGCCAGTGTCTGATGGTGGAGCATCAACGCCGTGCCGGCGACGTTGACCAGGCTGGCCGCACCCATCAGATGGCCGAAGATCGGCTTGACGGAACCGAGCGGAGGCCATCGCGACTCGGGAATTCCCTCGCACAGGATCATGAGCGCCCGGCTTTCAGCAAGATCATTAATTTGGGTGGCCGTTCCGTGCCCACAGACATAGCCGATTTCCGACGGCTTGCGGCCGATGTCGTGCAGGAGATCACGCATCAGTTGAGCCGCGGCGTTCCCCGACTTATCCATTGACGTGGGATGTTGAGCTTCGTTGCCGCTCCGCACGCCCAGGACGGCGGCGTATCCACGGCCTCCTCTGCTGCGCACCTGCGCCGCGCGCTCCAGGCACAGCGCCACCGCGCCCTCGCCGAGGACGAAGCCCTGCCTGTGGCGATCATAGGGCCTGACCGCCCGCGCCGGATCGTCACCCGATCTTGCGATCACCCCGTCGCCCGCGGCCGCCCATTCCCTGATCAGCCACGGCACCAATGGGAACTCATGGCCCACGACAAACACCGCGTCGGCGGTATCCGTTTGCAGGAGTCGCAGGGCGAGGTCCAAGGCATGGTTCCCGCTGACACAGGCGCTGCTGAACGTCGTGACCAGACCCCGGAAGCCGAACTGAATGGCCGCCATGGAGGCGGGCGCCCCGGGAAGACCGCGAAGCACCCGGCTGGCGCCCGGCCTCTGGGAAGACCGCGGAAGCGAAAAGAGCGACTGCCACCATTCCGCCGGTCCACGGGAAGACGCGGCCACCACGGCGACTCGATCCGGGCTTACGGCGCCGGGCGAAAGACCGGCATCCTGGCGCGCCTGCTGGATCGCAGCGATAACTACGAGCATCTCACGGCTGTGCTTCGCCGCCTTCTCCGGTTCCAGATCCGGCAGATAGCGCCGATAGCTCGCGTCATCGAGCTGGGCGGCGAAGGGGACTCCCGTTTCGTCCGGGTCGCAGCGTGTCAGCCAGCCGCATTGAGAGCGTCCCCGGTGCAACGCGTCCCAAGACTGTGCCACGCCATACGCTCCCGGAAGCATCATGCCCATTCCGCTGATCACTACACTGCGGCGGCCGGCTTGCGAACTGTCCATTTCGGACTCCCAACTGGCATGAGGGGCTCGATGTCGTGGCCGGCGCGAAAGCACGGCGGTCGTTCAGCGCTACCGGACGTAGCTGCCCGGTGCGGCTGCTCCCGGCGGGTAAAGGCCGCTACCGGTTGGCGGGGGCGTTCGGGTCACTCCAGCGCGCTTGGCCAACCATTCGGCCCAAGATTCCCACCACGACCCTTGCCTCCGCGCGGCTCGTGAACGCCATATCTCCGGATCCGCCGCCCGCACCAGCCCGTGATGGTGAAAGGCTTTGGGCGACGGCGGGCGGATGACGCCGGTGACGTGGCCGCCGGGCGTCAGCGCAAAATGCGCCTTGCCACCCAACAGTTTCGCTGTGCGATAGGCCGACTGCCACCCAATGAGGTGATCCCGGGCGGCGGCCACGGCGAACAGATCCTGCGTGACCCGCGACAGGTCCAGACGCCGGTGCGCAACGACCATCGCGCCACGTGCCAAGCGATTCTCCAGGCAAAGGTCACGAACGAAGTCGTTGTGCAGCGCGGCGGGGACTCCGATGTAGTCGGCGCTCCAGGCGAGAACGTCGAATGATGGCGGGGATTCGCCCATGAGCCAGCCCCGGGCAAGGTAGTTCCACACGAGATCGGTCGGTCGGAGCACGTCGAAAAGGTCGGCCAGGTAGCCGCCGTCCAGATAGCCGCGCTCATCGGCCAGCCGGGCGAAGCGGCGCATCAGTGCCTCGTCGCGGAAGGCGCCGAGGACCCCGAGATCGTCGAAGACGGCCGTGCTGTTGAGCAGGGTCAGGCAGCCGATGCGTTGCCGTCTGCCGTGTGCGAGCCAAGCCGCCAACATGAGAGCCAGGGTTCCGCCGTTGCAGGCGCCCATGAGGTTTGTCTTGCGCGATGCCGTGACATCCTCGACGACGTCCAATGCCCTGAGCAGTCCCTGATCGAGATAGTCGTTGAGCGACAGGTGACGCGACTCAGGGCCGGGATCCCGGTAGCTGATGGCGAAGACGGTGTGCCCGTGACGCACGGCCCACTCGATCAGGCTGCGCCCCGGCGCCAGATCGGCCACATAATACTTGTTAATCCATTGTGGACTGAACAGCAGAGGGATCTCGTAGACCTGCTCGGTCTGCGGATCGTATTGGATCAACTCCATGATCTGGTTGCGGTAGACCACCGTGCCGGGAGTCGCCGCAAGGTTATGCCCCAGCTCGAACGCCGAAGTGTCCACCTGCCGCGGGCGCCCGCGGTTCTGCACGATGTCGCCGCACAGGTTTCGCAACCCGTGAATCATCGAGATGCCATGTGTGGCCGATGCCCGGCGTAGGGCTTCTGGGTTGCCCAGAAGGAGGTTCGTCGGCGCCAACGCGTTGGACAACGTTCTCAGGGCGACGTCGGCGCGATGCCGTTGATGCCCGTGCAGTTCAGCCGCGTCCACGAGTTCCTTCAGGAGCGTGCACCAGGACAGGTAGCCGTTCCGGAGCAGATAGAAGTAGGGGTTCGTCTGCCATGCCGGATCGCTGAATCGTTCGTCTTCGGCTCCCGGATCGCCGGCCGGCTTGGGTTGTTCACCGTTGGCCAGTCGCACTGCGTTTCCTGCCGCGGCCTGGAGAGCGCGCAGGCATCGTTCGGTCGCCTCGGCGGTCCGGGGCCAATTGCGGCCCGCGCCGGTCAGCACCGGGCGCAATGATGAAAGAAGCCATGTCCCTCCCGCGAAGGCGGGTGGCAAGACGGTCCGAGGCCAACGCGACACCTTCTCGGCCAGCGTCGCGGTCCTCTCGTCGGCTACCGCCCGGGGATGCATCACACCGCTCCGGACGCCGCGCCGACCGGTTTCGCGTCGGCGAGTTCGTCGGCGGTCGGCTCCTCGTCGAGGAAGGGTGCGATGACTCGCAAGAACTCTTCTGCGGTGTCGACATGCGGGAGATGCCCGGAGAAGGGCAACAAGCGCCATTGCCCTCGCGGTAGGCGCCGTGCCGCGGCAGGTGCGTGCCACCACGGGACCAGCGTGTCGAGCAGTCCCCAGATCACCAAGGTGGGAACGTTCAATTCCTTCAAGCGCTCGTTCACCAGACACACCTGCCCGAACGGCCCGATGCACCTTTCGAAGGCGGCTCTTGTCATGTCCAATGTGCGTCGGCTCTTCCCCAGTCGCAGCTGGTAGGTCCACCAGGACGGCGGTATGCGCCACGGCTGGCGGGCCGTCGCGATGGCGAGTTCGACGGTCCTGACAAAACTGCCTCCCGGCAACAGGCTCGCGGCCACGACAAGACGGCCCAATGGTGTTGTCGCGGCAATGATCTGCATGAGCCGGACTTCACGTCCCAGGCCGGCGCTGCTGACAAGGATCAGCTTCGCCACCCGGCGCTGAGCGGCGAGTGCGGCGTGCACGGCGATCAAGCCTCCGAAGGAGTGACCCATCAGGATCGGCCTGTCGATCCCGAGAGCCGTCGCGAATGACCAAACGAACCGCCCAAGCGACTCAAGGGAAGAATCCGGCAACGCATCGGAGTTGCCGTAGCCTGGCAGGTCGGTCGATATCACCCGATGCCGGGCGGCCAGGGCAGGAATCACCGTGTTCCAATCGCGGCCGCTGCCACCATTGCCGTGGAGCAGCAGCATCGCCTCGCCCGCACCCGCCTCCAAGTACGACACGCGTCGCCCGTCTACCACGATCTGCCGATCGTGCGCACCGTATGGCGGTGGCCCCAGGTCCAGTCCCGTTTGCTCTCCCATTTCCGTCATCGCGACTCCTCCTCTGTCGTCGCTCACGGGCAGACCCTATGGCTCATGAGGTTCGGCGTTGTCCCTTTGCCAGGGCCAAGCTCGGCAACTCGGGCGACGGAGTTAACACGCCGATGTTGACTGCCCGCGGCCGGCATACCCGGCTTTCGGAATGAGCGTAACAAGAATGGACCGATCGTCCGATAAGAACATTGGCTTGGACCATACGGTTGATGAGGGTACGAATGGTGTTCATACGAAAGGCGCACAGCGCTTCGCCGCGGTTACGATATTGGAGCGTGCGGCGGGCACGGCTCAGACCTTTGATTGATACATGTAAATGACTCGCTCTCAGTGTTCCCCTTGAGCCACAAGGACACGACCGCGCCGGCCGCACGACAGGCCCCTCCAGCCGACCCTCGCGGGAGCCTTCACCACCTTTTGTGTGAGCCGGCAGCCGACCGAACTTGCGTACGATGTGACTACGTGTTAGCCAGGCGTATACGTAAGGTGTGCCCTCCCAGTTGTCTGAATCGCGCAGAGCAGGATTTGCGGGAGAAGGGCCAGACATGGCACCGGGTACGGAGCAAGCATCCATGAACGACGATGCCCACTTGGACGCCGTGCTGGACGCCCTCGATGCCATCGAGGCACAGATCCGTAGCCTGCGATCAATAATCGCGATGCGAAAGGAAGGCACCGCGGAAGGTGCAGCCCAACGCGCAGAGATGGCAGAGGCCACCGACAACAGATCAAGCCCGGCATCGGTCGTGACTCAACGACAATATGAGGTCATCACGCAGTTGAGCCGAGGGCTGTCCAATCGCCAGATCGCCCGCGCCCTGGGCATGTCGGAGGCGACGGTGAAGAGCCACCTCTACGCCGCCTATCGAAAGCTAGGCGTGTCGAGCCGCTCGGAAGCGATCCTGGAGTTGCTCAGGCGGGGATTCGGCGACATGATCTGATTGCCGACGAAGCCCAGCGATGACGAGGCTCGCGGCCGGAGGAACTTTTCGCGGGTTCGAGTAGTGCGTGCGCATAGCGGGCCGCCATGCTCGGCAACCGTCTGATGTCGACACGCCGGCAGCGCGGCGTGCCCGCCGGCCAAGATTACTCGGGGTTGCCACACCGCAAGATTGGTTCCTGTTGCTACATCCCAGAATGCGCAGTGGTGCGGGCGGGCGGCCTCACCTGAGATACACGGCGATCACGGCCGCCACGATGGCCAAACCGAAGCAGAACCAGCGCAGCCCGCGCCGGCCGCTGATCAACGACAGCACGGCGAGCAGCCCGGGACCGGCGATCATCGCCAGCGCCAGCCGCTGCTCCCACATCTGCTCGACCCGTGCGGCCTCGGCCTCCGCCTGGATCCTGGCCGCCGCCGCGTCTGGCTCCGCCGCCGTGCTGTAGCTCAGCGACCACTGATCGGTCCCGGCCGCGAACCATTGGGCGAACACGACCGACAGCAGCGCCAGCCAGATGGCCGCGGTCATGAGCATGAGGACGATCGCTGCCCGGTGGATGAAACCGAGCACCTTTCCCGGCATGCAGACATGCTAAGCGCAAAACGGCACGGATGATGTGCCCCGTTTGCTATGCGCTGTGTGTTCCCGGGTCCCACGGGTCGTAGTCGGCTTCGAGCTCCTCCTGCTCCGGGCGCTCTCCCTCCGGTACATGCTGCAAATTGATTCTTATCCGGTACCAGACGGAGCTTCGGCCGCGCATGCCGTCCACAAGGACGTCCGCCGGTTCGAGGTGGCGCCAAACGTTGGGATGCTTGGCCTTCCAGCGTTCGAGAGCCTCCATCGCCTCGGGTTTCGTCTTGGTCCGCGCCACCTCGATCAACGGCATCGTCACCTGCCGCGATCCCTTGCCCCTGGGCGGTTTCTCGGCCGGCCCGAGCCGTTCGGCCAACTCCAGCAACGGTTCCAGCCCACCGGGCGACGACTCGATGCCCGCCCACGGATCGCCGATCTGCGCGAAACGCTGCTGCACCGTGGTCAGGGTGAACTGCTCGGGACGGCAGTCGGGCACTTCCTCCCAGGACAGCGGCGTGGACACGCGCGCATCCGGCGTCGGGCGCACCGAATAGGCCGAGGCGACCGTGCGATCCTTGGCGTTCTGGTTGAAGTCCACGAACACGCCCTGGCGCTCCTCCTTCCACCAGCGGCTCGTCGCAAGCTCGGGAGCGCGGTTCTCGACCTCGCGCGCCACGATCTCGGCGGCCAGGCGCACGTCGCGATAGGACCATCGCGGCTCGATGCGCGTGTAAATGTGGAAGCCGCGCGAGCCTGACGTCTTGGGCCAGGCGGTCAGGCCGTGGTCCTCCAGCACACCCTTGGCCACGAGGGCCACCTCGACGATCTGCTTCCAGTCGACGCCCGGCACGGGGTCCAGGTCGATGCGCAGCTCATCGGGGCGGTCGAGGTCCTCGGCGCGCACCGGATGCGGGTTGAGGTCGATGCAGCCCAGGTTGATCACATAGGCCAGCGCGGCCGCGTCGCGGACCACGACCTCCTCGGCGCTCGTGCCGCGCGCGTAGCGCAGTTCGGCCACCTCGATCCAGTCGGGCCGCTTGGCGGGCGCGCGCTTCTGGAAGAACGCCTCCTCGTCGATGCCCTTGACAAACCGCTTCAGGATCATCGGACGGCCCGCCACACCGCGCAGCGCCCCCTGCGCGACCGCGAGATAGTAGTTGATCAGATCCTGCTTGGTGTGCCCGCCGCGCGGGAAGATCAGTTTGTCCGGGTTCGTGATCCTTACCTGGCGCCCCTCGATCTCCATGTGCCCACCATAATCCCGCGAGCGCCGCACCATCGCCGCACGAACCGAGCTCAGCCGGCGGCGGCACCGAACCACCGTGGCAGCCGGTCCAGCAGCTCCCACTGATCGTCACCGGCCCAGGCAACGTGGCCGTCCGGCCGCAGCAGCACGGCGGGGACGTCCAGCTCCTCGCTGACGTCGACCAGGTGGTCGACCCGGTCTGCCCAGCCCGCGACGGAAAGCCGGCCGGTCTGGTCGAGCAGCAGCCCGCGACCGGCGTGCATCCGCTCGTAGAGGCGGCCGCGCTTGAGCCGCATGTCGCGCAGCCGCCGGCCGAGCAGGTCGTGCCCCTCGCCGAAGTCGTAGCGGACCGAGATCGCGGTGATCTTCTCGGTCAGGTACCGGTTCACTTCATCGAAGTCCATCAGCTCCGCCACCAACCGGCGCACCGCCTGGGCACCCGGGTCGAGGGACAGCAGATGCATCTGCGCGCGGGTGTTGTCGAGCACGGAGGCGGCCACCGGGTGCCGCTCGGTGTGATAGCTGTCCAGCAGCCCAGCCGGCGCCCACCCGTTGACCTCGGCGGCCAGTTTCCAGCCCAGGTTGAACGCGTCCTGGATGCCGAGGTTGAGGCCCTGCCCGCCGGTCGGCGGGTGGATGTGCGCCGCGTCGCCGGCCAGCAGCACCCGGCCGACCCGGTAGCGCTCGGCCTGCCGGGTGGCGTCGCCGAAGCGGGAAAGCCAACGCGGCGAGTGCACGCCGAAGTCGGTCCCGGCGGTGGCCCGCAGTTGCTGTTTGAACTCCTCGAAGGTGGGCGGAACCGTGCGGTCCTCGGCCACCCCTTCGGCGGGCACGACAACGCGGTATGCCCCATCCCCGAGCGGCATGGTGCCGAATCGCAGCTGGGTCTTGCGGATCTCGGCATTCGCGGCGGTCAGCGTCTCCGGCGACACGGCCACCTCCATCTCGCCCAGCAGCGTCTCGACCGTGGAGGGCTCGCCGGGGAAGCCGACGCCGAGCAGCTTGCGCACCGTGCTGCGGCCGCCGTCGCAACCGACGAGATAGCGGGCGCGCGACTGCGTGCCGTCGGCCAGCTCGACAGTCACGCCGTGGTCGTCCTGGCTCAGCCCGACCAGCTCGCAGCCACGCCGGATCTCCGCGCCCACCTCGACGGCGTGCTCGGCCAGCAGGCGATCGGTGATGGTCTGCGGGATGCTCAGGACGTAGGGATGCGCGGTGTCCAGCCGGTCCGGCTGCGGCTTGCTGATGCCGGCGAAGAACCCACCGAGCGGGAACTGCCGGCCGTGCGCGAGGAACCGGTCCAGCAGACCACGCTGGTCCATCACCTCGGCGCTGCGGGCGTGCAGGCCGAGCGAGCGGACCACCTTGGTCGGCTCCGTCTCCTTCTCCAGCACGAGCACGCGCACCCCGTGCAGCCGCAACTCGCCGGCCAGCATGACACCGGTCGGCCCGCCGCCGGCAACGATCACGTCGAACATGAAACCCCCCACTGCTTTTCGGCCACCTGATTTCGGCAGGTTTTGGCTCGGTTCGGCAATTCTGCGCGACGACCCGGGTCTTGCCGCAAGGCCCCCATTGCGGTATACGTTAAGAGTGGCAGGGAGTTATCAAACTCCTTGCCTTTGTCTTTGTCGTCCGCAGTGGACGGAGATCTTTCCGGATGACCTCCCGGTCCTCGGTCTCCATATGCCCGCCATAATCTGGTCGTGGGGAACTCAGCGATGTATCCGGTGCTGCGCACCAAGCGGTTGGATGAGGCGTATGCGCTGGCGCGCGACCTCATCAGCCACGCGGTCACGGTGCAGGAGGTCGACGCGTTGGCCGTAACCGGGGTCGATGGCCTGCACCGGTATGAGCCGCTGCGCGCCCTCGCCGAGGTCAAGTTTCACACGTCGCTGGAGGTGCCCGAGTCCCAGGCCGAGGAGGTGCTACAGCGGCTCGAAGGCCACGTGAACGAGGATCAGGTGCACCGCTTCGACTGGGGCGAGTATTGCGTCTGGGATCTGGACCCCGCCGCCGCTGCCCCACTGTCCGGTGTAGACGGTCTCATCGTGCGTGTGGACGCCGACGAAGCCCCGGATCTTCTTATGGAACAACCGTTTCTGCACGCGGTCGCCGAAACCGATGTCGCTCAGCTCTACTGGTCGGTGGTCTGGCCCGAGGTGCCGGAGCGCGACCTGCGGCCGATCCCCAAATACGACGGAGTCGAAATCCTCGTCCATACGCCGAGCCTGTTCAGTGAAGTGTGGTGCGACACGCACAGCGTTTGGGTGCACTGTCGCAGCGACGAGCGAGCGCACTGGGCCGCCGAGCGCGTGGGCAAGACGGTGCTCGGCCAGGCGCGAGGCGGCCGTTGACCGATCGCGGGGTCGCCTGGCCGGGGTGCGCAGGCGACCGCTTCGCGAGCCCGCCTACCTCCGTCAGGCAGCGAGCGCTAACCTGAACGGCGTCCAGCGACGATTCCGCGCGACAAGGGGAAAGTCATGCCGCACGCTACCGCCCGCGGGTCCGTCCATGACGCATGAGCTCGTCATCAAGGGCGGCGACGTCGTCCACATTGGACGCTGCGACATAGGTGTGACGCGTGGGCGGATCGCCGAGCTGGGCCAGGGGCTCGCGGGCCGCGAAGTCGTTGACGTGCAGGGAAAACTCGTGACGCCCGGGCTGGTCGACCTGCACACGCACGTGTTCGACAAGGCGACCTACTGGGGCATCGACGCCGGCGCGGTCGCGTGGTACACGGGCGTGACGACATGGGTGGACGCGGGATCAGCGGGCGCATACACGTTCGACGCCATGCCACCGCGCGTGCCGGCGTTTCTCAACATCTCGGCGGTCGGCCTGACCGCGCCGGCCGGCGAGTCCCGCGACCTTTCCCACTGCGACGTCGAGCTCGCGATCGCGACCGCGCTGGCGCACCCGGGTCGCATCGTCGGCATCAAGGTGCGCATGGACCGGCACAACGCGTCCGGCCTGGAACCGTTGCGCCGGGCCATTCATGTAGGCGAGGCGTGCGGGCTGCCGGTGATGGTCCACATTGGAGCGCCTCCGCCCTCGGTCGGCGACATCGTGCCGCTGCTGCGGCCGGGCGACATCATCACGCACTGCGCCAGCGGGCAGCCGGCCGACCCCGGTGCGCTCACGGAGGCGTACCGGAAAGGGGTCATCTTCGACCTCGGCCACGGCGCAGGCAGCTTCGCCTTTCACGTCTTGGAGGCGCAGCTGGAGGCGGGCATGCCGCCGCACACGGTGTCGAGCGACCTGCACGCGCGCTGCCTCTACGGCCCGGTGTTCGATCTGCCAACCACGATGGCCAAGATGCTGGCGGTCGGCATGCCGCTGGCGGAGGTCATCGATGCCACGACGGTCCGGCCGGCGTCGGTGGTGGGCCTGGACCGGGGCACGCTCACCGTGGGTGCGCCGGCCGATATCGCCGTGTTCACCTTGCAGGAAGGGCGATTCCCACTGTCCGATGTGCACGGACAGATCCGCGTGGCGCCCATGCGCCTGCGCAACGAGATGACGTTTGTCGATGGGAGGCTGCTGCCACCCCGGCTGCCGTCGGCGCCGCCGCGCTGGATCCCGCTGTCCGCCGCGCAACGCGACGCGCTCGCGCAGCGGGAGCGGGCCGTGCGCGACCTGCTGACCACCCCGCTCGTGGGCGCGGAAGGGCTCGACGAGCAGTTCCCGCGCGCGAGGTGAGGCCCTCGCTTGCCGACATGTGGCACAGTCGGATAGATGACCGGCCGAAGACTGAGAACCCGGAGCATCGCGCTCAGCGCGACGTTCGCGACCATCGTGGCGGGCGCGGCGGCCGCTTGCTCCGCCGGCTCCGACGAGCCCGACGACTCCAACACTTTCTACTGCGTTGACGACCAGTCGGTCATCGTGCACGAGAGCAACTGCGACGACGACCGGGACAACCGGCACTACATCGCCTATGGAGCGCTTCCGGTCGGGCTGCTCATCGGGCACCGGCTGGCCAGCGGCTGGCGTTTCCCGGCTCGCGATGCCGCCGCCCGCGCCTCGTGGGGTCTGCCACCGACCGGGCGCATCACCAACGGTACCGTCAAAACCGGCATCATCGGCACGACCGGCTCCTCCATCTCCTCCGGAAGCGGAAGCTGACCCGGTGCGCAGGCTCAACGGCGCCGCCCGCGCCGGATGGAAGGAGACCAACAGCTCGCTCGGCCTGGTCTACGACGGCGAGTCGTACTGGTCCGAGGGGCCCTACTACGAGTTCGGGCTCGACGAGATCCTGCTGCTGGAGGAGGCGGCCGCCCGGCTGCAGCGCATGTGCGTCGCCGCCGGTGATCACATCGCCGCCCGCTGCCCCCGCTCCGACGCCGGGCTGCGCGCCAGCGCCTATCTCGACTCGGTGTGCCATCCCGCCTCGTGCCTGCTGAGCCGGATCGGCGTGCCGGAGCACGCCCATGAGCAGGTGATCCGCACCTGGCACGACGCGAGCGAAACCGCGTGGGGCACCGACTTCTCGCCGAACATCTACGGCCGCTTCGACATCTGGTACGCCGGCGCGGGCACGACGCCCAAACTCTTGGAGTACAACGCGCAGACGCCCACCTCCCTGCTCGAAGCCGCGGTCGTACAGTGGCAGTGGCAGGAGCAGACGCGCCAGGCGTTCCACCCGGACAAGCAGTGGACCAGCATCCACGAGCGGCTCATCGACGCGTGGCGGCGCAATCTCGCGCTCCTGGCGCAGGCGCGCCCGCACCTCGGCCCGGCACCCACGATTCACTTCGCCTACGACGACCGGGAGCAGACCGGCGAGGACCTGGTGACGGTCGGCTATCTCATGGACACCGCGCAGCAGGCGGGCTTCCCGACCCGGCTGATCCCGATCCGCGAGGTGGGTCTCGATATGGCCGATGGCCGTTTTCACCATGCGGGCCAACACATCGACGTCATTTTCATCCTGTACCCCTGGGAGTGGCTGTGGTTCGAGGAGGGCGGCAAGCAGGTCTTCCTGGACTTGGCCGACCCGTCGCGGCGCGGCACGGTGTGGATCGAGCCGCCGTGGACGGCCGCGCTGTGGTCCAACAAGGCGCTGCTTCCGGTGCTGTGGGAGCTGTTCCCGGGCGACGACCTGCTCCTGCCCGCCTACTTCGAGAGCACCCGGCCCGCGGCGATGACCTCCTACGCCCGCAAGCCCATATGGTCGCGCGAGGGCGCCAACATCGAGCTCGTCCGCGTGGGCGAGACCATCGCCCGCAACTCCGGCCACTACGGCGACGGTGCTTTCATCTATCAGGAACTGCGTGAGCTACCCTCCTTTGACGGGCATCACCCCGTGCTGGGCGTGTGGATGATCGACGGTGAGCCGGCCGGCATGGGCATCCGCGAGGGCGGGCTCATCACCCGCAACGACTCGCGCTTCGTGCCGCACGTGATCGGGTAACATCCCGAACGTGAGCGTTTATGTCGGTTCATACGGCTTGAATATCCTCAGGTTCGACCGCGATCCCTCGACCGGCATGCTCACCGGCGGTGAGGCCGTCGCGCAGCTGCCCAACGCCTCGTGGCTGGAGTGGCATCGGGACACCCTCTATGCGGTGTCGGAGACCTCGACCGGTTCGGTGGCCGCGTTCAAGGACGGGGTCGTGCCGCTGGGCCAGCAGCCGTCGCACGGCGGCGCGCCGTGCCACCTGGCGATCGACCCGAGCGGAAGCCACCTGCTGGTCGCCAACTATGGCGGCGGCAGCATCGCGGTGCTGCCGATCGAGCCCGACGGATCGCTCGCGCCCGCCAGCGACGCGGTGCGGCTGCCCGCGGGCGCGCACGCGCATCAGGTGGTCTTCGACCGGGGCGCGGTGTTCGTCCCCGACCTGGGCCACGACGCCATCAATCAGTACACATTGGACGATGGCCGGCTCACCCAGACCGGTGCCATGCGGGCGCCGCAGGGCTGCGGTCCCCGGCACCTGGTCATCGATGGCGACGGCTATCGCTTCGTCGCCGCCGAGCTGGGCTCGCTGCTGCTGGTCTTCGACCCCGACAACAACCTCGCGGCCAACCGTGGAGCCACCGTTTCGCACAGGGGCGAAAACCACCCCAGCGGTCTGACCTTCTCCCCTGACCGGCGCTTTATCTACCTCGCCAACCGTGGGCCCAACTGTGTGAGCGTGTTCGCCGTCGACGGCCCCGAGGTGACCCCGGTCGAGGACGTCCCGTGCGGCGGGGACTGGCCGCGCGACATCACCTTCATCGATGACATGCTCTATGTGGCCAATCAGCGCTCGGGCGACATCGCGATTTTCACGGTCGACCCGGCCACCGGCATCCCGGCACAGATCGGTCTGGTGAACACGCCCGATCCCGCTCGCGTATTGGCACAATGAGTCGTGACCGCCGCCTGGGTTCTGCATATCGATCTCGACCAGTTCCTCGCCGCCGTCGAGGTGCTGCGCCATCCCGAGCTCAAGGGGCTCCCGGTGGTCATCGGTGGTGACGGCGACCCGACCAAGCGCGGCGTGGTCAGCACCGCCTCATACGAGGCGCGCGAGCTCGGCGTGCACTCCGGCCAGCCGCTGCGCACCGCGGCCAAGCGCGCTCCCGACGCCATCTTCCTGCCCGTCGACAAGGACACCTACGAGGAGGTTTCCGAGCGCGTGATGGCGACCCTGCGCACCATCGAGGGTTCCGTCGTCGAGGTGCTCGGCTGGGACGAGGCCTTCATGGGCATCACCACCGACGATCCCGAGGCCGTGGCCCGCGAGATCGCGCGCCGCGTCAAGGAGCGGACCGAGCTCGACTGCAGCGTCGGGATTGGACAAAACAAGCTCCAGGCGAAGATAGCCACCGGCTTCGGCAAGCCCGCCGGGGTCTACCGCATCACCAACGACACCTGGTACCCCTTGCTCGGCGATCGCCCGACCGAGGCGCTGTGGGGCATCGGTTCGAAGACCGCCAAAAAGCTTGCCAATCTTGGTTTTCATACGGTACGAGAGCTCGCCGCCGCCGACCCGAAGGTGGTGGCCGCGGAGCTCGGCCCGACCACGGGCCCGTTCATGGTGCTGCTCGCGCGGGGCCGGGGCTCGGCGGAGGTCACCGATTCGCCGTGGATCGCGCGCTCGCGCAGCCGCGAGACCACATATCAGAACAACCTCACGGAGTGGAGCGAGGTCCGCGCCGAGATCCTGCGGCTGGCCGCGCTGGTGTCCGAGGACGTCCGGGCCGAGCAGCGCCCCGCCGTGCGGGTGGTGGTCAAGATCCGCTATGCGCCCTTCATCACCAAGACGCACGGTGAAGCCCTCGACGAGCCCACCGCCGAACCGGCCACGATCGCGGCCGCCGCGCTGACCGCGCTCGACTGGTTCACCGAGCGCCGGCCGGTACGCCTGCTCGGCGTGCGTGCGGAGTTCCCTGAAGTCGAAGAAGATCGATGAAATGCGGCATGCCGGGTGGACATGTGTGGGGTAGCTGATCCCCACGCGAGAGGAGCCATCCGTTGGCACGCGACGCCCCACCGGCTGAACGGTTCGAATCCCTTTACCGCAATTGCTACGACGACCTGTTGGGCTATGCGCTGCGGCGCACCGGCCGGCCCGAGTTGGCCGCGGACGTCGTGGCCGACACGTTCCTGATCGCGTGGCGGCGCATCGACGACATCCCGCTCGAACAGGGCCGGCTATGGCTGTTCGGGGTGGCCCGCAAGGTGATGGCCAACCATCACCGGGCGGCACGCCGTGGCGCCGACCTGGCCGCGCGGCTGCGCCACGAGCTGGCTGGCGTCGAAGTGGTCGCGCCCGAGACGCCCGCCGGGATCGGCGAGGCGTTCCGGAGCCTGCCCGAGGACGACCAGGAACTGTTGCGGCTGACGGCGTGGGAGGGGTTGAGCGCGGACGAGTTGGCCGTGACACTCGACTGCTCGCCCAACGCCGCGCGCATCCGCCTTCACCGAGCCCGGCGCAGGTTCGCACGGGCACTCGACGAGCATTTGGAGCACACCGATGAACGACGTTGACGAGCTGGTTCGCCGGCTGGAACCGACCTTTCGCGTGCCGCCGCCCTCGGCCGGACGCGAGGCGCTGTTGCACGCCATTGTGGGATCGTCCACTGCCGACAAGCGGCGGGTTCCGTGGTTCCGGCGGTTCGCCGTGCTGATCCCGGTGACCGGGGCGATCGCCGCGCTCGTGTTCGGGCTCGTGGCGATCCTGCCGGGCACCACCCCGGCCGCGCAGGCACTCGAAATCATTCAGCGCGACGGATACCTGGAGGTACGCATCCTGGACGCGGTGGCCGATCCGCAGCGCTACCGCGACGAGTTCGCCAAGCACGGGCTCAACATCGAGCTCACCCTGGCCCCGGCCGGCGCCGAGCAGGTGGGCCGCCTCATCTTCGAGGACCTGGGCGCCCCGGGCATCGAGACCATCGAGGCGCCCGGCGACTGCACCGCCAACGGCAACTGCTCGGTGGGCATGCGGATCCCGGTGAACTACGCGTCCTACGCGCGGTTCGTCTTCGGGCGCACGCCGCTTCCGGGCGAGTCGGTGGCGGGCGACGCGCCCGTGCTGACCGACGACGAGGAGCGGTGGCTGCGCTCCTTGGTGGGCAAGCGGGTGTCCGAGATGCGGGAGATTCTCGCGAGCCAGGGCTGGACACCCGACTACCGCGTGGGGCTCGAAAATCGCCGGGCGGGGGCCTCCGAGGTACCGGATGACTGGTTTGTCACCGACATCGAGCCGCTGCACGGCAAGGTGGCCGTCGTGTGGGTCGATGCCCGGCCCACCCGGTAGGGCATCATGAACACGTGGCGAAAGGGCTGGAGCAGATAGGCGACGAGCTGTACGCGATGGACCCGCAGGGGTTCATCGCGGCTCGCGACGAGGCCGCCGACGAGGCGAAGGCGCGGGGCGACGCGCTGCTCGCCAAGCAGATAGCCAAGCTGCGCAAGCCGACCGTGGCCGCGTGGGTGGTGAACCTGTTGGCGCTCAAGCGTCCGCAGGCCGTCGGCGATCTGATGGAGCTCGCCGAGCTGATGCGCGAGGCGCAGCGCACGCTCAAGGGCGACGATCTGCGCAAGCTGGCCGGCCAGCGCCGGACCGTCATCCGCTCGCTGGTCGACCAGGCGCAGAAGCTGTCCGGCCTGAGTGCGTCGAAGCTGCCGCTCAGCGATGTCGAGGGCACGCTGACCGCCGCCCTGGCCGACGAGGATATCGCCGAGCTGGTGCGCACGGGCCGGCTCACCAAGACCGTGTCCTACGCCGGGTTCGGTGAACTGCCGCTCTCGGATGCGGTGCCGACCCCTCCGGCTCCGTCCAAGGAGAAGGAGAGGGAACGCGAGGCCGCTCGCAAGGCGCTGGAGAAGGCGCAGGCCGAGCTGGAGGAGGCCGAGGCCGCCGAGCAGGAGGCCGCCCAGCGCGTCGCCGGCATCGAGGCGCAGATCGACGAGCTGGAGCAGCAGCGCGTCGAGGCGCGCAACAGCCTGCAAGAGCTTCGCAAGGCGCACAAGGAGGCCCAGCGCGCGCTCACCGCGGCCAACCGCCGGGCCACACAGGCCGGATTGGAATAGGCGAATGCTGTTCACCCACGCCGGCAAGAGCCCGCAGATCGACCCCACCGCATGGGTCGCGCCCGATGCGACGGTGTGCGGCGATGTCGTGATTGGACCGGACGCGCGGGTGATGCACGGCGCCCGCGTCATCGGCGAGGCGGGCGGGTCGATCCGCATCGGCGCACGCACCATCGTGATGGAAAACGCGGTGATCCGGGGAAGCGCGCGGCACGCATGCGCGATCGGTGACCACTGCATCATCGGCCCCAACGCTCACGTGACCGGCGCGACCCTGGACGACCAGGTGTTCATCGCCACGGGCGCGGCGGTGTTCCATGGGGCACGGCTCGGCAAGGGCTCAGAAGTCCGGGTGCACGCGACTGTCCACTTGCGAACCGTGCTCGCGTCCGGCACGACCGTCCCCATTGGATGGGTGGCCGTTGGCGAACCGGCGGTGCTCCTGCCGCCCGACAAGCACGAGCAGATCTGGACCGTGCAGGAACCGTTGAACTTCCCCGGTTTTGTGTATGGCGTGGAACGCGGCACACCCGACGCGATGGTTGAGATAACCTCACGACTCGCCGAGGCATTGGGTGCGCACGCAACAGATCAACGGTCGGAAGCCTGAAGACACAACGGATCGCACGCGACACGCAACGAATGCTCCTGCGCCGCAACGGCTGTGACGCATACGTTGTGTGCCGTGACACTTCGTACCTATCTCATGTGCCCGCCCGAGCACTTCGCCGTGGAATACAGCATCAACGCCTGGATGGACCCGAGCACGCCGGTCGACGCCGAGCTCGCGGTCAAGCAGTGGACAACCTTACGCGAGGCGCTGGCCGCCGCCGGGCACACGGTGCATCTGCTCACGCCGCAGCCGGGCCTGCCGGACATGGTTTACGCGGCCAACGGCGCGGTCTCGGTGGACGGGGTCGTCTACGGCGCGCGCTTCCGGTACCCCCAGCGCGCCCCGGAAGCACAGTTGCACCGGGATTTCTACTACCGTCTGGGTTGGACGTTCGTCGAACCGGCCGAAATCAACGAAGGCGAGGGCGACTTCGCGTTCGTCCGCGGGATGCTCCTCGCCGGGCACGGCTTCCGCACGGCTCCCGCCGCGCACGCCGAGGCGCAGGAGGCACTGGGCCGGCCGGTCATCTCGCTGCGGCTGGTCGATCCGCGCTTCTATCACCTCGACACGGCGCTCGCCACGCTCACCGACGACACCATCGTGTACTTCCCCGGCGCGTTCTCCGAGCCGTCGCAGCGCGTGCTGCGCCAACTGTTCCCGGATGCGATGATCGCCGACGAGACCGACGCGGTGGCCTTCGGGCTCAACCTGGTCAGCGATGGGCGCAACGCGTTCCTCAACGCCGAGGCCACCGGCTTGGCCGCCAAGCTGGCCGCGGCCGGATTCCACCCGGTGCCGCTGGACCTGTCCGAGCTGAAGAAGGGCGGGGGCAGCGTCAAGTGCTGCATCGCCGAGCTGCGGGGTCCGCGCGCGATCTGACTCCTCTTGTCACGCTCGGAGCAGCGGCTTGATCGCGCGGACTTCGTCCGTTCGGCAAATAGTTTCGTTCGAGACTAGTTTTGTTACGCTGGTTGACGTGACCGACTTGATGATGCTCTTGCACGTCGCGAGCCACGTGCTGGAGACGGAGCTGGCCGCCCGCCTCGCGGCGCTGGGCATCACGCCGCGGGAAAACTGCGTCCTGAGCCGGGCCGTGGGGGGCGAGCTGACGCAGAGCGAGCTGGCCGCCGCGTGCAACCTCGACAAGACCACGATGGTCGTGACGATCGACACACTCGAAAAGGCGGGCCTGGCGGAGCGCAGATTGTCCACCAGAGATCGACGCGCGCGGATCATCGCGGTCACCGACAAGGGTGCCGAGATGGTCGCCAAGACGGCGCAGATAGTGCAAGACATCTATGACGATGTGCTGTCCACGCTGGCCGGGCGCGAGCGGGAGGCCTTTCTCGGTGCGCTGACCAAGCTGGCCGAGGGCCGGCTGTCCACCCCGGCGGCCTGCGAGAAGCCGCCCAGGCGGCGCGCGGTGAGAGCTCCGCAACTCGTTCAATAAAGAATAGTCCCGAACAAAACCATCTGGTACGGTCGCGTTTGTGAAAGACAAACGCTGGATCGCACTGATCGTTCTCTGCGCCGGGATGCTGATGATCGTCCTGGACCAGACCATCGTGAACGTAGCGCTCCCCGCCATCCAGGAAGACCTCGGCTTCACCCAGGCCGGGCTGGCGTGGGTGATCAACGCTTATCTCATCGCCTTCGGCGGCCTGCTGCTCCTTGCGGGCCGGCTCGGTGATCTGATCGGGCGCAAGCGCATTTTCCTCATCGGCCTGACCACCTTCACCCTCGCCTCGCTGCTGTGCGGTGCCGCCGGCAGCCCTGAAATGCTTATCTTCGCCCGCTTCCTGCAGGGGGTCGGCGGGGCGATGTCGACCGCGGTGATCCTCGGCATGATCGTGACCATGTTTCCGAAGCCGGCCGAGCAGGCCCGTGCGATCGGCGTGTTCAGTTTCGTCGCCGCGGCCGGCGCCTCGATCGGCCTGCTCGCGGGAGGCTTGCTGACCCAGGCGCTCAGCTGGAACTGGATCTTCCTGGTAAATCTGCCGATCGGCATCGCGGCGCTGGTGTTCGCGGTCCGGCTGCTCGAAAACGACCGCGGGGTGGGCCTGCGCCAGGGTGCCGACGTGCTCGGCGCGCTGCTCGTGACCTCCTCGCTCATGCTCGGCGTCTACACGATCGTGAAGGCAGAGCACTACGGCTGGGTCTCCGCGCACACGCTGGGCCTGGGCGCGGTGTCCATCGCGTTGCTGGTGGGCTTCCTGGTGCGGCAGGTCAAGGCGGCCAACCCGCTGCTGCCGCTGCGCATCTTCAAGTCCCGCAACGTGTCCGGCGCCAACGTGGTGCAGATCCTGATGATCGCGGGCATGTTCGGCATGTTCTTCCTGGGCACGCTCTACATGCAATACGTGCTCGGATACGACGCGTTGCAGATCGGGCTGGCGTTCCTGCCTGTCGCCGTCGCCATCGGGGGTCTGTCGGTGGGCCTGTCGGCCCGGCTGATCGAGCGGTTCGGGCCACGGCCGGTGCTGCTGACCGGGCTGACTCTGATCCTCATCGGACTTGTCCTGTTCACTCAGGTGCCGGTCGACGGCGACTATCTGACCGACATGTTCCCGTCGATGCTCCTGATGGGCGTCGGGCTGGGCGTGTCGTTCCCGACCCTGATGGGGCTGGCCATGTCCGGCGCGACCGAGCAGGACGCGGGCCTGGCCTCGGGTCTGGTCAACACCACCGCGCAGGTGGGCGGCGCGCTGGGCCTCGCGGTCCTGGCCACCCTGTCCACCGGGCGCACGGCCACCCTCATCGGCGAGGGTGTCGCCCAGAACAGCGCGCTCACGAGCGGCTTCACGCTGGCGTTCGGGATCGGTGCGGTGCTCGTGCTGATCGCGATCGTGCTCGCCGCCACGGTCATCAAACCCGTTGCGGCGCAGGCGGAAACGGCCGATGAGCCGGAGCGTGAGCTCGCCTACGCAACTGAGTAGTGGACCGCCCGAGGCGGCATCCCGACGAAACTGATGCGATTGGGGGCGCATTGCGGTAGTTTCACCGCTGTGCGCCCCCTCCTCGCTGTGCGCCCCTTTTCCGCCGCGCGCCGCCGCCCCGCTGTGCGCTCTCTTCTCGCTCTGCGTTCCTTCCCCGCTGTGGGCCCCCTCCTCGCCGTGCGGCCGCTGTTCGCCGCGCTCCTCGCGGTCGGCGCCATCGTTGTCGTCTGGCCCGCCGAGGCCGAGGCGGCCGTGACGAAACGCCTGGCGATCGTGATGATCCAAAATGGAGACACGGATGGGGAGCGGGCACAGCTGGCCGACCCGGGCTACATCGCGGGCGTGTTCTTCGGGCCCGGCAACTCGCTGCGGACGTGGATGGGCGCGGTGACCCACGGCCAGCTGAGCTACGTGCCCGCCGGGATCGGCATCTATCAGGTCCAGCCCAATGACGAGTTGCGCAACGGCGACCGGTCACGCTGCCACGCCGACGCCGCCAAGGACACGGCCGAGGACTTCATGGCCACGACCGGGGTGTCGTGGGATGCGCTCGCGGTCGTGTTCGACACCGGCAGCTGCCCGTGGGCCGGGCTCGGCCAGATGCCGGGGCGCGTCACGTGGTACCCGCCGAGGCCCTCACTGTCGGCCATCGTCCATGAGATGGGCCACAACCAGGGCTATCCGCACCAGCCCAAGAAGGACTGCGCCGGCGGGTCGATGGCCGCCTGCAGACCAAGCGGATACAGCGGCAACACCCCGATGGGCTCGGGCGGGGCCGGCCGCGGCTACTCGTCGGTGGAGCTGTTGCACTCCCAGTGGATCGAGCGCACGCTGGCCTCCAAACCGGGCACGTTCAGCCTCAAACCGCTCTATTCCACGGGCGGCGGCACGCGCGCGCTCGAATACCGCACGGGCGGCCCGCTGAGCTACGTCATCGAGCTGCGCGCGGCAGTGTCCGGTGTGGACAGTTCCATCCGCACGCCCGGTGTGCGGGTCTATGCGGTCACCGGCGGCGACTACAAGAACGCCTACATGGTCAACCCGACCCCGGCCGGGAGCACGATCACGGATACCGCCAACAAGATAACCATCAAGGTGAAGTCGGCGACCTCCAGCGGCGCGACCGTCGCGATCGAGGCCATCGGCGCGGGCCAGGCGTCATCGAAGACGTCGGCGAACCCGGCTGCGAGCTCGACGCCGGAGGAGCCGACACCGTCGGCCGACGCCGGCGAGCCGCCGGACGAAGACGATTTCCTCCCCAACCTCGCCGATGCGCCGCAGGTGCCGAAGCGCTCGTTCGGCTGGGTGTATGTCGTTGCGGGGATTGGGTTTGCCCTCGCCTCGTTCGGGATGTGGTATGGCAAGCCTAGGAAGGGACGCCATCGCGCGCCGGGGCCGGTGGGGTTCAGCCGACGTTCTTGAGGGCTTCCTTTTTGGACAGTGGGGACAGCGTGCCTTCGTTGGCCTTGACGAAGGCACGCACCGCCTCCGGCTGGACCCACGCGTACTGCCGCAGCGCCCACCCGATCGCCTTGCGGATGAAGAAGTCGGGGTGGTCGGCGCGCTCCAGACAGTACCGGAACAGCCGCTCGGGGTCGGTCGACTCCTTGTAGCCCAGCTGATGCAGCAGTGCGGTGCGCGCGATCCACATGTTGTCGTCCCGGATCCACTCGTCCATGACGTTCACGAGCGACGGATGGCGTGCGACAAGCGGGCCTACCGTGTGCGCGGCGAGCGTGTCGACCGTGTCCCACCACGATTTGGTGACGATCAGGTGCCGCGCGGTCCCGATGAACGACTCGTCGCACGACTTGACGCCGCGCCGCAGCAGCGCGCACGCCGCGTACTGATATTCGCGCTCGGGCAGGTTCCACAACGCGAGCACGGTCGCCTTCAGGTCAGTGGGTGAAACCCCGCGCAGGAGCACCTTCAACTGCGGGCTCGGGATGCCGAGGAACGGGAACTGGTCACGCATGTAGGCACGCATGGCCACGGCCCGCTGCGGGTCGGCGGCCGCCGTGAAGCGTTCCCGGAGAAGGTCCACTACGTGCGGATTGGCTCCCAAGGTCATCGGCTCAGCCTGCCATACTGGATTAATGGATCATCTGTGGACCGCCCGGCCCGGGTGGCTCAACACCGCGAGCTACGGCCTGCCGCCGGACAGCGCGTGGGAGGCCCTGCAGGCGGCGCTCGCCGACTGGCGGGAGGGGCGCACGAGCTGGGAAGGCTGGGACTCCTCGGTCACGCGGGCGCGTTCGGCGT
Organism: Allorhizocola rhizosphaerae; assembly: GCF_003426775.1. Classification (GTDB taxonomy): domain Bacteria; phylum Actinomycetota; class Actinomycetes; order Mycobacteriales; family Micromonosporaceae; genus Allorhizocola; species Allorhizocola rhizosphaerae. Next base: position 43,730 of record NZ_QJUG01000048.1, read on the forward strand.
ACTCGAAGATAATCAATGTCAATGAATCGGATGTCGCGGTCGGCGCGCAGGTGTCGCAGTTGCTGTCGCCAGTGGCTGCCGCCGTCCCCGATGGCGCGACCGTGCTGGTGCCCGACATCGAGTTCACCTCCAACGTGTTCCCGTGGGCGGTGCACGCCGATCGCGGCGTCGTGGTCCGGACCGCGCCGGTGGAGAAGTTCGCCGAGCACATCGATGAGAGCGTTGACGTGGTGGCGTTTTCGCTCGTGCAGTCGGCGACCGGTCAGGTGGCGGACTATGCGGGCATCGTCGAGGCGGCGCGCGCCCACAACGCGTGGGTGGTAGTCGACGCGACCCAGGCCACGGGCTGGCTGCCGTACGACGGCTCGCTCGCCGACGCGGTCGTGGTCGGGGCCTACAAATGGCTGATGTCCCCGCGCGGCACGGGCTTCATCTATCTGCGTCCGGAGTTGCGCGAGCGGATGCGCCCGCTGGCCGCGGGGTGGTATGCGGGCGACCACGTGCACGAGTCGTACTACGGCCTCCCGCTGCGCCTGGCGCACGACGCCCGCGCGTTCGACCTCTCCCCCGCCTGGCATGCGTGGGTCGGCACGGCGGCGGCCCTCGACGTGGTCGAAAGCATTGGCGTGCAAGCGATTCATCACCACAATCTGGCTCTGGCCAATCGCTTCCTCACCGGGCTCGGGCAACCGCCGGGCGACAGCGCGATCGTCACGGTGGAGGTGCCCGATGCCAAGCGCAAGCTTGATGAAGCGGGCATCCACGCGGCCGTGCGGGCGGGGCGCGTGCGGGCCTCGTTCCACCTCTACAACACTGAGTCCGATGTGGACGCTGCACTAGATGCGCTGGGTTGACATCTCGCCCCACCGGCTCGCGGGCTGGCTTGACGGCTTTTACCAGCGCCACGACGGGGCCACCGAGGAGGGCCTGCTGCTGCGGGCGGCCAACGGCGACACGGCCCTGCTGTTCCCGCCGCCCGGTTCGCCGACCGTGACCACGGTCGACCAGCTGCTGGCCTCGCTCAAGCTGGAGAAGAGGCTCGGTCTGCTGCTGGCGCGGCGGGGCGCCTGCGCCGTGGGCGTCAGCGTCGGCGGCAAGCTCGAAGCGTCCAAGGTGGAGCGCTTCTACCAGCAAGGACGCACTGCGGCGGGCGGGTGGTCGCAGCAGCGCTTCGCCCGCAGGCGGGCCAACCAGACCGAGGCGGGCGTGCGGGAGGCCGCCGAAATCGCGGCCCGCGTGCTGCTGCCCGCGGCCGGTGACATGGACGCGTTCGTGTGTGGGGGCGACCGCGGGATCATCGAGCAGATCCTGGCCGACCCGCGCCTGGCGCCCCTGTTGGCCAAGCGCTATGAGCGGGTCTATGAGGTGCCGGAGCCGCGGCACGCCGTGCTCCTCCAGGCGGTCGCGGATGCCGCCAAGGTCCGCATCAGGCTTGAGCCTTAACCCGGTCCTTACTGTCGCCTGACATTCTGTTTAGCGCGTGCAATGCGTGCAACGGGGTCGGTGGTGGCGCGTGGCATGGCGCGCCACCGCTGTCACGCCCGCTTAGGAAACGCCTCCAGAAAGCGCCTTCAGAAGCACGCCCTCCCAAAAAGCGCCCCCAGAAAGCGCGTTAGAAGCACGCCCTCCCAGAACACGCCCTCCCAGAGAGCGCCTCCAGAACACGTCGCCCAGAAGGGCGCCGCTTGGAGAGGTGCCGTCACGCCAGCCTGGTGGTCCGATTTATCCCCTCAGTCGCCCGCATCACGGCCGAGTCATCCGAATTGTCCCGCGCCAGCGCACGCGCCGCGTAGTAGCAGGCGAGCGCCCGGTCGAAGTCACCATCCCGCACATGCCCGTCGCCGATGTCGAGCAGCG
>NZ_QJUG01000480.1 GCF_003426775.1 Allorhizocola rhizosphaerae
GTGCGGTGCCGGGGCGGCGCGCGAGCGCCAGCAACGACATCGCGGCCGTGGCGCGACCGCGCCGCAGCATGGCCCGGCCCAGGCGCGCGGCCAGCGGGGGCAGCAGGCGTGCGGCGATGATGCCCACGCCGAGGGTCAGGCACAGCGGGGCGAGCATGCTGGGGCCGGCCGCGTCTTCGCCGGACAGGGCGGCCTGATAACCGACGGCGAGCGCAAGTGTCGCCACGCCGATCTCCACTGCACGCAGCCAGATCGGGCGGGCGCTGCGCGGGCGTACCCTCCGGAAAATGGCAACGACTCCGGCGGCGACGGCACCCAGAAGGGCGGCCCCGCAGGCGATGAGAGCGGTCGGGGTGATTCGGGCATCCGGATAGGACAAGGCGACCGCCATGTGGCCCAGCAGATACCCGGGCACGGCGGCAAGCACGACCGGACCGGCAATCTCCAATGTGGGCAGTGCGAGGCGCAGCGGCGTGGGCACACCGCGCAGGGCGTACAGGCCCAGTTCCTCGCGGCGCTGCCGCACGGCAGACGAGATGGCGAAGAACAGGACGAACCAGCACACGAGCACGAGCGGCGCCACGCCGCCGATCAGCTTGGCCGACAGCATGTCGCGGCTGAGCCGCACCCGATCGGCCAGGACGAGGAAATCGGTGTTGACGCCGTAGTCGCCCGCCTTGAGCTGGGCCATCGCAGCCTCCACAGTGGAGCGGATGGCCACCGGGTCTGCCTCCGGGCGCAGCACGAGGTCCACTCGTTCGAGCAACTCGCCGCCCATGCGCTGGAGCGTAAGCTCGCTGGTGAACATGGCACCGGCCGAGTTGACCCCGAGCAGCTGCTCATGCCCCGCCCAAAACGGGTCGGTCGCATCGAGGTAGCGATAGGTGCCCACGACGGTGAGGCGGCGCGCGGTCAGCCGCCGATCGGCCAGGAATCTGAAGTCGAGCTCCTCGCCAACGCCGAAGCCCATGTCCTCGCGGACCGTGACCTCGTTGTCGGCCACCGCGCACCGTCCGCTTTGGAGGACGAGATGCGCGCACACGCCCGTGCGGGAGGCGAGCATGGTGTCGCGGCGGCCGGGGCGTTCCACCTGCCCGAGGATGAACCTGCCGAACACGGTCGTCACACCGTCGACGACCGGCAGGGCGGGCGCCTGTTCGCCCGGGTCGCGCGGGTTGGCCCGGCTGGCCCGGATGACCCGCTCGTTCACCGGCGCGGCCTCGACCTCCGCCAGTGTGACCGCCCGC
>NZ_QJUG01000481.1 GCF_003426775.1 Allorhizocola rhizosphaerae
GGCGCGGGGCTGGCCGGCTCGACGAGCGCTTCGCGCAGCAGGTGCCGGGCCGTGGCCGCGTCCATGCGCTGCGCCGGGTCCTTCTCCAGCAGTCCAATGAGGACATGCGCGAGCCGTCCCGACCGGTGCGGTGGTGGCACGGGCTCGGTGGCCAGCGCGGTGAGCGTCTCCATCGTGGTGGGCCTGGCGAAGGGCGGGCTGCCCTCGGCCGCCGCGTACAGGGTCGCGCCCAGCGACCACAGGTCGGCCGGGGGTGACGTGCTGCCGTCGCGGGCCCGTTCCGGTGCGAGATAGGCCGGCGAGCCCAGCAGCAGGCCCGTGCTGGTCACAAACGGATCGCCCGGCACGGTGGCGATGCCGAAGTCGGTGAGCACCGCGCGGCCGTCTGCGGCCAGCAGGATGTTGCCCGGCTTGACGTCGCGATGCACGACACCGGCCTCGTGCGCCGCTTGCAGCGCCTGCAGAAGCTGCAGCCCGATCAGCGCGACCTCGCGCACGGGCAGCGGGCCGCCGGCCATGGCGTCGTCCAGCGAGCGGCCGGGCAGATACTCCATGACGATCCACGGATCGCCGCCATCCACCTGGACGACGTCGAAGATGCGCACCACGTTGGGGTGATTCAGGCGGGCGACGGCGCGGGCCTCGCGCATCGAACGGGCCTGCAGCTCGCGGCGTTCCGCCTCGGTGAGCTCGGGCGGCACGACCAGCTCCTTGATCGCGACATCGCGGCGCAGCACCTCGTCGCGGGCCCGCCACACCCGGCCCATGCCGCCCTCGCCCAGCGCGTGCAGCAGGCGGTAGCGGTCGGCGACGCGCTGCGAGTGGGCCGTGGGCATGCTTCCTGGTACCCACAAAAATAAAGATCACACGAGTGTCCACTATGGACACCCGACGGGCTTGGTCAGAGCGGCAGCTTGATGCTGGGCAGCGGCAGGCTCGGTAACAGGCTGGGCAGCGGCGGCAGGAGGCCACCGCCACCGCTGCTGGACGACGGCTGCGGCGACCCCGGCACGGAAGGTGTGGGCAGCGGGAGCCCACCGGACGGCGCGGGCGCGGGGATCGGCAGGCCCGGCTCGCCGCTGGGCGCCGGCACGACCGTGCCCAGCCTGACCCGCGCGGTGTTGAGCAGGTCGCGGACCACGGCCAGCTCGGCCTGTAACTGCTGCACCTCGGTCAGCGACTTGACCTTGCCGATGAGCCCCTCGGCCTCGTTGACTTTGCG
>NZ_QJUG01000482.1 GCF_003426775.1 Allorhizocola rhizosphaerae
GGCGGAAGGTACCTGACCGACACCGTCAAGGGCACGTTCGGGCGCGGTGTGCGGCTGCTGGGGCCCGACCGGGTGCGGCTGGACTTCAACTACGCCTACAACCCTTCGTGCGCCTACTCGCCGCGCTGGACCTGCCCGCTGGCGCCGCACGAAAACCGGCTCGGCGCCGGCATTCACGCGGGCGAGCTCGCCTACGAGTTGCCAAAGGAACCTTTGCAAAGATAGCTTTGCGGTATGGACGCGACCGCGAAGCTCAACCCGACCCTGCTGCGCGGGCTGGCCCACCCGCTGCGTGTGCGGATGCTGGGCCTGCTGCGCGAATTCGGGCCGGCCAACGCCACCATGCTGGCCCAGCGGCTGGGCCAGTCCACCGGCATGACCAGCTACCACCTGCGGCAGCTGGCGCAGTACGGATTCGTCGTCGAAGACCCCGACTCGCCCCGCGACGCCCGCGAACGCTGGTGGAAGGCAGCCCACCGGACGACCATTCTGGACAGTGACGCGATCGAGGAGGCCCCGGGCGAGTCGGAGGCCTACATGCGCGCGGTCGCCGCCCAATACGCCGAGCGCGTCGACCGGTGGCTCAACGAGCGCGCCTCGCTGCCGCCGCAGTGGCACGGCGCGGCGACGCTGTCGGACTTCCGGCTGCGCCTGACCCCCGAGGAGGGCCGGCGCCTGCACGACGAGCTGTTCGCGCTGGCCGCCCGGTACCGCCGCGACGACGAATCCGAGCCCGGCGACGGGGACAAGGTCGTGCTGCAGTTCCAGATCATGCCGTTCCCGCAGCCATGACCCGCCGCGGATTCCACGCGCTGCTGGCCGCGCAGGCCGTCTCGCTGATCGGCAGCCGGATGAGCGTGATCGCGCTGCCGTGGTTCGTGCTGGCCACGACAGGCAGCGCCGCCAAGACCGGTGTCGTGGCCTTCGCCGAGATGGCGCCGTACGTGCTGGCGTGCGCGCTGGGCGGGCCGCTGCTGGACCGCATCGGGCACCGCCGCGCCAGCCTCATCGCCGACACCGCCAGCGCCGTGGCGGTGGCCGCGATCCCCGCCCTGCACGCCACCGGCCTGAGCTTCGCTGGGCTGGTCGCCCTCGTCGCGGTCACCGGGACGCTGCGCGGCTGCGGCGACCTGAGCAAGCGGGTGCTGTTCCCGCGCACCGCCAAGGCCTGCGGCGTGGACAGCACCCGCGCGGCCGCACTGAGCGACGGGGTCAGCCG
>NZ_QJUG01000483.1 GCF_003426775.1 Allorhizocola rhizosphaerae
CGGACAGGGTGACGGCGTCGATTTGGGCGACGCTGGTTTTTTGGTGGTTGGTGCAGATCCATTTCAGGCCGGTGGGGTCGCGTACGGCGATACCGGCGTAGTAGCGGGTGCCCAACACCGACCCGCCGCCGGACGCGAGGTCCAACTCGGTGCCGTCGGGTAGGTACAGAGTGGTCTTGCCGGGAGCGCGGGAGATTAGCCGCTTGCCGTCTGCATCGTACACATAGGTCGTGGTTGCACTGGCTTCGGTGACCGTGGCCAGATGGTTCTCTTTGTCCCAGGTCAACGTCTGCGCGGTGCCGGTGGGGGTGGTGGCGGTGAGGGTGTTGCCGGCGGTGTCGTAGGTGTAGCTGCGGGTGGGTGTGCTGGCGAGGGGGCCGGTGGCGGTGACGGTTTTGAGTTGGTGGGGTTTGACGCCGGCTGTGGTGCCGACGGTGTAGGTCCAGGTGGTGTCGGTGCCGCTAGGGTTTTTGTCGGTTTGGGTGAGGCGGTTGCCGATCGGGTCGAAGGTCCATTGCCGCCAGTAGGGGTCGGTGCCGGCGCGTTGTGGGGTGGTGCAGCCGGTGCCCAGGGTGGTTTGGGTCCAGGCTTCGGTCAGGCGGCGTAGGTGGTCGTAGCGGAAGCATTCGGTCTGGTCGGCGACGCTGTCGGTTTTGCCGGCGGTGGAGGTGATGTTGCCGGCCGCGTCGTAGCCGTAGTCGTAGACGTACTTTTCGCTGTAGGTGCCGGGCGTGGTTGGTGATTCCAGCCAGGTGCGCAGGGAGGTCAGTCGGCGGGTGCTGCCGGAGTAGTGGTGGTCGATCATGACGCGTTTGCCTGCCGCGCCGAGTCGTAGTTTGCTGATCAGGCCGTCGTAGGTGTATTCGTTGTCGGCCAGATAGGTTTGCGTACCGCCGGTCCAGGCACCGGACAAGGTTTGCGCGTAGCCGTTGTTGTCGTAGGTGTGGGTCAACGTTTCGGCCGGGAGTCCGCCGACGGCGGGAAGCACGGTGGTGGCCGGGAGGCCGTTGGGTTTATACGTGTGATCCCACGCGTAAGTTCCTGCCAGGGCGCCGTTGGCTGTGCTGTTGGGGACGACGGTTTCGGTGTGCAGCGGCCGGTAGCCGTCATCGAAGGCGGTGACCCGGGTGGTGTAGGCGTCGGTACCGACGTAGCGGGTCGACGACGTGAGTTGGCCTTTCATCACGGTGTCGTAGGTCCACTCGGCCATCACCGGGC
>NZ_QJUG01000484.1 GCF_003426775.1 Allorhizocola rhizosphaerae
GTTGGCCGGATCGGCTTCTGTGCGGCAGCAGATCACGGTGCCGGCCGGCACCTATACCCTGTCCACGTTGGCCAGGACCTCCGGTTCGGTCAGCAGTGGGCAGATCACGGTGACCGACTCCAGCGGCGCGGTCCGTACGCTCAGCATCCCGGCATCATCCGGCTTTACCCGTCGCGAAGCCGCGGGTCTGCAGTTGGCCGCCGGGACCGCCACGGTCACCATTCGAGCCGGGTCCGGCAGCGGAAACCTGGCCGTCGACCAGCTCGCACTGGTCAGGACGTCCGGTGGTCCGCAGGGGCAGCGTTACGAGGCGGAGACCCCGCCGGCGATATGTCAGGGCACGATCGATTCGAACTGGGCCGGGTTCTCCGGCAGCGGGTTCTGTAACGGTAACAACGCGATCGGCGCCTACGTGCAGTTCACGGTGAACGCGACGGCGGCCGGCACGGCCACGATCGGGGTCCGGTTCGCCAACGGCGGCACCACCGCCAGGCCGGCCAACCTGATCGTCAACGGCACCACGCTCGCCAACGTTTCGTTCGAGCCCACCGGTGCCTGGACCACCTGGGTCACCAAAACCCTGACCGTGTCACTCAACGCGGGCAGTAACACCATCCGGCTGGATCCGACGACGGCGGCAGGACTGCCCAATGTGGACTACCTCGACGTCGGCCCCATGGCATAACCACTGACACCACTACGGCCAGAAGGGTGTCCGAGATCCGGACACCCTTCTGCACCCTGCCAACGGGTATGAGCTCACGAATAGACCCCCGCAACAGCAAACTAGGAGGCATCGTGTCGATGCAACGACGGACCCTTTTGAAGCTCAGTGCCGCCGCAGCGGCCGGGGCTGGGGTGTCCCTGCTCGGTTCGGGGCAGGCCTACGCCGATCCCGCGCCGGCCAACCCGTTCGCGGTGGGTGTGCGCCGCTACGACTGGTACCGGGGTAGCCGCCCGTGCACCACCTACGTCTACTACCCGGCCACCGGCACCCCCGGCGGTAGTCCTGTCACCAACGCCCCGGCCGCCAACGGCGTCTTCCCCGTCTACAACTTCACCCATGGCTTGGGCAGCAGCCCGCAGAACTCGCTGTTCATCATCCGGGCCCTGGCCGCGGCCGGGTTCATCGTCCCCGCCCCGCATTTCCAGCACAGCTTCGAAAGTGTCAACAACGGCAACACGTCCAGGGACGTCTCCGAGATCAT
>NZ_QJUG01000485.1 GCF_003426775.1 Allorhizocola rhizosphaerae
CGCCTGGCCGACGCGGCAGCCGTCGGCGCGGTCTACGCGGGCGGGCGCACGGCCAAGGCCACCGAGGCCGTGGCCGGCTGGCGCACGCTGCGACCGCTGCGCCTCAAGGGCAAGCGGGAGCCGGTCGAGACCTATGAGCTGCTCGGGCTGCACGATGCCCGCGGCACGCGGGCGGGCCTGGGTGACGAGGGCGCGTTCGTGGGGCGCGAGGCCGAGCTGGGCCGCGTCGCCGGGCGACTGGCCGAGGTGGTCGACCGCGACGAGCCGCGCACGCTGATCTTCACGGCCGAGGCGGGCATCGGCAAGACCCGGTTCGCCGCCGAGGTGGCCCGCTTCGCGGGGGGTTATGAGGTCAGCGCGGGCCGGTTCGCCTCGCGCACCCAGGCGCGGGTGCTGTCCACCCGCTGTGTCGCGTTCGGTGAGCGGCGACGGCTCGCCCCGCTGGCCGACCTCGTGCGCCTGGCGATCGGCCTGTCGGTCGAGTCGTCGGCGAGCGCGGCCACCCGCACGGCGGTGGAGGAGCGGCTGCGGCGGCTGTCCGACCGGCTCGTGCAGCGGGGCGCCGGCAAACTCGACGTGGAAAACCTCTTGTCGCTCTTGGGTTATGCGCCCACGCACGAGATGACGCAGTGGCAGGGCGTGCCGGGCAGCAGCGGCGAGGCCGAGCCCACCGCGCGCGACACGCGGACCCAGTCGGTGGCGCTGGCCGGGCTGCTCAGCGGGCTCGCGACCGAGTCGCCGCTGGTGGTGATCGTCGACGACCTGCACGACGCGACGGCCGAAACCATTGACGCGCTTGGCACGGCGCTCGCCGAGCTCACCGGGCCGGTGATGGTGTTGCTGCTCGGGCGGCCCGAGCTGGTGCGCAAGACGGGTCAGCTGACCCGGGTGGCCGACGCCGAGGCGCACACGCTGCCGCCGCTGCGCGGCGCCGACGCGGCGCGGTTGCTCAACGCATACCTCAAGGGTGGACGGCTGCCGCAGGCCGATGAGGACCGGCTGCTCGCGATGGCCCAGGGCAACCCGTTCTACCTGGCCGAGCTGATCACACTGCTGATGGAGCGGGGCGCACTGACCAAGGGGGGCGGGCCCGAAGGGCTGGGGGGCGGGAAATTCACGGCGGGCGCGCAAT
>NZ_QJUG01000486.1 GCF_003426775.1 Allorhizocola rhizosphaerae
ATTTGGCTGATCATCGGCCTGGTAGCGGCGGGCCAGCGCGGATACTTCAGCGGCTCGGAGAAAAACTGTGCCGACGCCGGAAACACCATTCTCACCGTCATCGCCGGGCCGTTGAACTACATCGGCATCAACCCGAAGGTCCAATGCACCATGCCGCAACCGTCGCAATAAACCGTCAATACTCAGCAGAGGGCAGGGCGTGTCGCCGCCGTGACCACGGCGCGCCCTGCCGACGCCGGCCCCAGCGCAGAGGTTCGTGTGACTTCGCTCGCGTCGATGGGTACCGCTTGTTGGTTGATTCGGGTACCAGATGGCGGTTGCGGATCTTTATCAATGCTGGTGGATTTCGGTACCGGGTTTGCCGGCTTGTTCGGTTGGGGCGAGCGTTTGGGCCGGGCGGTAGGAGTCGGTGCCAGTCTCGATGATGTCGCCGCCGAAGGTGAGCCGGTGCTGACGCCGACCGTGATCCTGATGGTCGTGCTGCAGCTGCCGCTACATGCCCGCTGGGCCGTGAGCAGGCCGGCGTTCGACCGGTTCGCGGCCGAAATGGCCGCCGACCCCGACGCGACGCCGTCGGGCTGGATCGGCGCGTACGAGATCACGCATGCCCGCCGCGTCAGCGGCGGGTGGATATTCTATGAGGCCAACGGCAACCTGTTCGACGACGCCGGCTTCGCCTGTCTGCCGACCGGACCCACAGACGACCTCGGTGACGGCAGTTGGGGGACCCGCAGTTCGTGAACCTCGGCGGTCCCTGGTACAAACTGGACTGCCAGCTGGTGAGGCCTCATTCCGGCAACAGAATCGGCTCGGTGCCGTCTGCCCGTCCGCCAGCCAGCCAAGGGAACCCGGTGCCTCACAACACCACACAGATTGTGAGCAAGATATTTGAGCGGCAGAACCGATTCGCGTTGGTGCCAGTAATGGGTCGTACCGGAGGTAGTCCGTTCTATTCTGCTGTTTCTGGTGTGGTGGTGGGTGGGAGTTGCTCTGTTCCGTCGACGACTGCGTGGGCGAGTTCTGATAGCCGCCGGTTGTGGTTTCGGGCGTGTGCGCGCAGTATCTCGAACGCCCGGTCCATGTCGACCTGTAACCGT
>NZ_QJUG01000487.1 GCF_003426775.1 Allorhizocola rhizosphaerae
AGCCGCGCCAGCCGCGCCCCGGCACCGCGCGAGGCGACCGCGCGCTGCTCGGCCGGTGCCAGTATCGGCTCAAGCCCGCGCACCGGCCGCAGCCCGGCCCGGCGCGCCAGAGCGATCGCCGCAGCGGCCGTCATCAGCCCATCGGCATCGAGCTCCCCGGTCGGCAGCACTGTCGCAAGTGGACCATCTTGAGCCGGCGCGGCACACGCCCGCTTGTCCAACCCCACCAACGCGCTCGACAGCAAATCCGGCCAAAGACTCATGGCAGCGCCACCCCGCCACCGCCACCTGCACGCCGCACAATCGCACTCATGGCAGCACCACATCGCCATCGACATACATAGCCAGGGGGATCAGGCCGGACCACGTCCACTCGGCCGCGATGACCGCAGGCTCGCCACCCGACGCCGCCAAGAACCGCCACTGGTCACCACAGCGCGCGTCGAGCGGGAGCGCCTCACCGTCGGGATCGAGCACATGCCACCGCTCCCCCGGCCCATGCCCGGCGGGCACGATCGCGCCGTGCAGCAGCATCGGCCACGCCTCAAGCCACGGGTCGGCCGCGAGCGCATCGGTCAGGCGGCGCAACGACTCGGCCACCGTCCAGCCGCGCGGCTCCAGCAGGCTCACCCCGTGGGTCGCCGCGACCAGCGCGCGGATGCCGGGATAGAAGCAAAGGTCAGCGTCGATCTCGGTGCCGCCCGTCAGGTCGGACGGCAGTGACTGCCCCGGCGCGGCGAACGACAGCACCAGTGCAGCACGCCCGGTCTCCTTGCCGATCAGCCACACCCGCCGCACGCTCAGCCGCTCCTCATAGCTGTCGCGAACGCCGATCACCTGCCACACGTCGCGCACCGGTGGCTGGGCCAGCACCTGCTCGGTCGGCACCGGCTGACCCACCCGCATCCGCACCACGGCCGCCAAATCACCCGGCAGCCCGCCACCCCCATCTGACGACCCGGTCACCGCCCCATCCGAGGCTGCCGCCGCATCGCCCGCCGCATCGCCCGCCGAGGCCGCCACCGCCCCATCCGACGCCGCCGCAGCAGAGCCCGCCGCTTCGCCCGCCGAGGCCGCCACCGCCAAAGGCCAGGCG
>NZ_QJUG01000488.1 GCF_003426775.1 Allorhizocola rhizosphaerae
GAGCAGCACCACCACCGACGCGTCGGCCACACCCCGGCCGGCGCCGTCCACGACCCGCCCGCGCACCGCGCCTCCCACCTCGCAAGAAGGTGCCGCCACGCGTCGCGTGGCGGCACCACTGCGCTACATGTCCAGATCGGACAGTCCCGCGGCGGCGGCCGCGGCCGGCACCTGCGCGGCCTGGGCCGCGGGCGGCGCTGTGATCACCGTCTTGAGCGCGGCCGTACCCAGCGTGCTCCACTTCTTGAAGTTGGCCACCACGGCGGCCGTGATGCGCGTGGCCGAGTTGCCGGCCCCCGCGCCGTAGTTGTGGATGCCCACCGCATAGCGCCGGCCGTTCTGCTTGATGTACACCGGGGCGCCGCTCTGCCCGCCCATCGTGTCGATGTCGTAGACCAGGTTGGCCGCCGTCACCGCCTTGATCTTGCGGCGCATGCCCCACAGCTGCGCGAACGGCTTGTCGCCGGGATATCCGGCCAGCACCGCCGGCGTGGCCAGCAGCGCCTCGTTGGGGAAGACCCCGAAGCCGAAACTGCCGAACTTCTGTCCCGGGAACGCGCCGGCCGGCAGGATGATCGCCGCGTAGTCGGCGGCGGGCAGCTTGTGCTGCGTCCAGCCGGCCGTGGACCGGAACGTGGTGGCCAACGCGGACCCGAACGGCCGGCTGGTGCCGTCGCAGCCCGGGATGACCTCGATCCGGCGCGCCCAGCCACCCTGGTCGTGCAGATACACGCAGTGCCCGGCGGTGGCTACCGCCCGCTCGCCGATGAAGAAACCGGTACCGCGGTAAACGGCCCCACTGGGAAACTCGATCTTCAAGGCGCAGTAGCGGCGCCACGGCACCTTCGTGGTGTTGCCGATCCGGATCCGGTCGTCGGTGCCGATGATGACCTCCACGGTCTGCGCGGCCTCCTCGACCACCGCCTCGTCGACGGCCTCCTCGGCCGCCTCCTGCCGCCGCATCGCCTGCGCCAGCAGCTTCTGCAGCAGCGCCACGGCGTCGCCGCCGGCCCGCGGCTTGGCCAGCACCCGTTGGGCCCGCGGGCTCAGCCTGCCCTGCACGGCCCGCGCCAGACCCGGGCCCGCCGCCGACG
>NZ_QJUG01000489.1 GCF_003426775.1 Allorhizocola rhizosphaerae
GACGCGGTCAGTGGTCTGCGGCCGAGAGGTGATTGTGATGTGGGCTGGCGCCGTGCGGTGTCGGTGGGGCGGGCGGGCGTGGCCTTGGGGGTTGTGGCGGTGGCGGTGCCGGTGGTGGTGGAAAGTGCGAGGCGCTCCGGTGTGGTGGCCGGAGCGCCTCGGGGTTTTGTGGGTCAGCCCTTGCCGTTGCTCGTGGTTTTGCAGGTGATGACGAGCGCGGTGTCGGCCGGGATGGCGGTGCCCGCGGCTGCCGACTGCTTGGTGGCCGTGAAGCTCACGAGTACCTTGAGCTCCTCGCCGTCCTTGCCCTCATTGATGAACTTGATGTTGGTGAAGCCCGCGCCATCGAGGATCACCTTGGCGTCGGCCGCCGGCATGCCCACGACATTGGGCATGTTGATGGTCTTCACCGTCGCCGTTGGACTCGGGCTCGGGGTGGGGCTTGCCGTGACCGAAGGGCTCGGTGACGGGCGCGCGGTGGCCGTGGCGGCGGCGGTCGGCGTGGCTGCGATCGGGTCGGGGCCTGGCTTGCCCCACCACCGGTTGTACGCGAATCCCGCGCACACCAGCAGGAGCAGGATCAACAGCAGGAGGAGCAGAAGCAGCCAGCGCTTCTTGCCGTTCTTGTCGTCCTTGTCGTCGTCCCCGCCATCGGTCGGCGGGGGCGGTGGCGGGACGTCGGTCGTCTCACCGGAGTCGGCCGAACCGGCATCGGCGGCTGCCTTGTCGTCCGCGGAGTGACGGCGGACGTATCGGCCGCTTTCCGGGTCGCGCGTGGGTTCTGCGGGGGTGTCAGACATGTATTAGGCCTCTCGCGCCTGGTGCTAAGCACTGCACATGATGACGGTCGATTGGAAAATCGGTCACTAGCCCGGCGGTTGCAACTTGATGTCGGATTGGCGACGCCGATCGGACGCGTGGCCCAAGGGGGCAGGTCGCGGCCGTGGCTGCGTGCTCCCGGTGTGGTGGGTGGGGTGCGGGCGGGACACGGGAAACCCGGTGGGGAGGTGGTGGGCAGGTCGGGTAATCTGGGCACACAGGCATCGACCCGGCCATCACCGGTGAGCCTCCGGA
>NZ_QJUG01000049.1 GCF_003426775.1 Allorhizocola rhizosphaerae
CACGTCGCACTGCGCGGTCGCGACCCGCTCGGCACCGTTCGTCTCGCACTCGCGCCGCGCGGCCTCCAGCCCGGCCGCCCCGCGGGCGATCAGGCCGACCCGCGCGCCGCGCCGGGCATAAACGTTCGCCACCGCGCGGCCGATGCCCGCGCTGGCCCCGGTAATCACGACTGTTTGCGCGTTCACTGTTTGCGCTCCCGTCTCGTCGCCAGGTCCGACAGCCGGCGCAGCGCCTCGCGGTTGCGGTGGTGCAGCATCAGATCGTCGGCTTTGGTGCGCAGCCAGCGCAGCGGGCCCGCACCCATCTCCTCTTCGAGCGTCACCTCGGTCTCGCGCTCGTTGACCGGAGTCAGCGTGAACCGCACGACCAGCTCGCCCAGCGGCCACAGATGCGGGCGCATCACCAGCTCGCGCGGCGGATCGCTCGACACGACAACGGTTTTGTCCCGTAGCTTGATCGGCCAGACCCCGGCCTGGTGGTAAATCTGTGACCCGGGCGCGGGCCAGTCGGCGTCCACGTCGCGGATGTGCGCCGTGCCGACCACCCAGTCGCTGTAACTCCATCCATCGGACAGCACCTCGAAGATCCTCTCCGGCGGCGCCGGGATGAGCTGTTGAACCACGGCCATTTTCCGCTATTACCCGGCGTGCCGCGTTTGTAACGGCGAGGCTGGGGGTAGCTGGCGCGGGTGCCGCAGCACCGAGCACCCGCGGCATGTGAAACCGCCGACCCTTGGGGGGATGAAGTTGTTCAATCCGCTGACTGAAAAGGGGATCCCGCTCGATCAACACTTGCGCACCTGGCGCGAGCTCGATTCCGAGCCCATCGATCCGGACACCGCCGACCCATACACCATCTGCCGGGCCATCGTGATGAACGGCATCGAGGTGGAGGCCGTCTTCTTCGGCCATCACCTGGCCCGCGTGTGCACGGACATGGAGCTCAAGCGGGAGCTCGCCTACACCCGCTACATCGAGGCGCAGCAGCAGAAGGCGGTCAACTGGCTGCTCCCGCCCATCGCCAGCCCGCTGCAGACGACCATCGCCTACGAGCAGGTAGCCGTCGATCTGACATCGTGGGTGGCCCGGATGGAGCCCGACCCCTATCTGCGCCAGGCGTACGAGTTCGGGGTACTGGAAGATTTCGATCATCTCTATCGATACGCCAACCTGTTCGAGATGATCGAGCGACGCAAGGCGGAAAAGGTCGTCGACTCGCTGACCGAGGTCATGCCCGGCCGACCGACCCGGCTGCACCACCGGCACCCGGCCGACAACGTGCGCGACCACTACGACAAGGACACGGCGAACCCGCTGTCGCGGCTGCACGCGCTGACCGTCATGTCCGCCGAGCAGCAGACCATGAACTTCTACATGAACGTCGGCCCGCAATACATGGAGCCGATCGCGCGCCAGCTCTACATCGAGATCGGCATGATCGAGCAGGAGCATGTCACTCATTACGAGTCGCTGGTCGACCCCGGCGAGACCTGGTGGGAGCGGCTGGTCACGCACGAATACAACGAGGTTTATCTGTACTACTCGTTCATGCGGCAGGAGACCGACCCGCGGGTGAAGGCCATCTGGGAGCTGCACCTCAACATGGAGCTGGCCCACCTGCACGCCGCGTGCGACCTCATGCGCCGCATGGACGGCCGGGAGCCGGAGGAGATTCTGCCACGGGAGCTGCCCGAGCCGGTCAAGTTTGAGCCCAACAAGGAGTTCCTGCGCGAGCTGCTGGCCACCCAGATCGACCTGACCACACTGGGCACTGGCTATGTACGTGAGGCACACGAGCGGTTCGAGCGCATGCAGCAGGAGATCAACCGCGACGGCTCGCCCAGCGAGGAGGTCATCGACATGCACGGGGCCGAATTCGGGTCCGACTATCGGGTCGAGACCGAGGGGCAGCACCCGGTCGAGGGCCTGCGCCAGATGGCGGAGGCTCAGCGATGAGGGCCGCGACGACGGTCGTCCGGCAGAAGGATCTGATCGACGTGCTGCTGGAGCAGCACGCGCTGATCGAGGAGCTGTTCCAGCTCGTGGAAACCTCCAGGGGCAAGGCCAAGAAGGAGGCCTTCACTGAGCTGGCAGCATTGCTGCAAGCGCACGAGGAGGCCGAGGCCGAAATCGTCCACCCGCTCGCCGCCGCGACCATCGACGCCGGCATCGAGGTCACGCAGGAGCGTCTGGAGGAGGAGGCGGAGGCCAAGGAACTGCTCGCACAGCTCATCAAGTCCGGCCCCGGCAGCGCGGCCTTCGACGACGACTTCCAACAGCTACGCGCGTCCGTGCTGGAGCACGCCGTGCACGAGGAGCGCTACGAGTTCAAGCATTTGCGGGCCAGTCAGCCGCCCGAAACGCTGGTCGAGCTCGCCGACAAGTTCCTCAAGCGCCAAAAGCGCCTCGCCGCGACCGCTTAAGCGCGCGGCGCCGAGACAATCCAGCTAGCCCAGACCCTGCGCCACGCTGGCCCGCCTTACTGCCGGGCCAGCGTGGCGACGCCTGCGGCAGTCATCCTGCGCGGGCGGGAAGCGGGCGTGTTACGGTACCGGCACAGGTCATGAGCGCCAGCGCCAAGCCCCGGCTCGCTGGCTGGCAACCCTCCGTTCGCGGGCGGGGTGCTCCGGGTGAGGACCAGGCTCGGCACACCACGTGCCGGGCAAGCCGCGAAAGGAGATTCGCATGACGGTGCTGCGCTTCCGTTGCGCCGGCCCCGATGACGCCGACCAGGTCGCGCTACTACACGCCGACAGCTGGCGCCGACACTATCGGGGCGCCTACGCCGATTCGTTCCTCGACGGCGATGTCGTGGCCGACCGCCGTGCCGTGTGGCAGGCGCGGCTGGCGACACCCGCGGCCAAAGCCGAGACGATCCTTGCCGAGCACCAGCACGACGGGCGCCTGCTGGGCTTCATCCATGTCGCGTTCGACGAGGATCCGCGTTGGGGCAGCCTGGTCGACAACTTGCATGTTTCCCACGAACTGCGCCGCGCCGGCATCGGCACCCGCCTGCTGGCTCACGGGGCTGGAGCCGTCACTCGACGAGCGACGACCGGCACCGGGATGTACCTATGGGTGCTGCAGCAGAACACCGAAGCACAGCAGTTTTACCGCGCCCGCGGAGCAGCGCCCGCCGAGTCGGCCGCGGTGACGCCACCCGGTGGTGACCCGGCCCGCCTCAACGGCACGCCCCGCAGCCTGCGCATGGTGTGGCCGGACGCCTCGCTCCTGGCGAGGTCCTAATCCGCCCCCAGCTCGATTGCCACCAACAACAGCACGGCGAGCCCCGTCGCGAGCCCGACCCCAACCCCCAGCAGCAGGCTTCCGCCGACAAACGTGGTGATGAAGCTGGCCAGCCCGCCCGAGATGGCAAACGTCGCCAACGCCGGATAGGGCCGATGCCGCACGTAGCCCACGGCCGCCTTGGCCACGAACTTCAGGAAGATGCCCAGGAACACGAGGACGCCGATGACGGCGAGCCCACCGAGCACCCACAGAACGACCTCACCACCCGAGACCCCGGACATGCGGCGCAGCCTACCGGCTGAAGCTCGCCCGCACGACCTCGTATGCGGCATTGTCCGAAGGCAGATTGATCATCGTGAGGATGAGGTCGCCAAGGCCGCTGACGCGGATGCGCCAACCCCAGTCTGGCCCGGGCGGCGCCGCGTAGACGCCCTCCAGCGCAACCTCGAACGACGAGGCGACACCCTGCAGGGCCATCCAGTGCGGCGTCTGGTGGAACGAGTCGACCCAGATCCCCCGCGCCTCGTGCGGCGCCGACCCGTCGCCGATCAGCAGCAGCCCGTCCTGCGGACCGTCCGCATTGGACCACGCATAACGCACGGTCACCAGGCTGCCCGCCGTCACGTCAACCGAAGCCCCGGCTGAGCAGGTCACGAACTCGTCGTCGGGCATGAACCGCGTCGCGAGCTCGCCGGTCCAGTCGCCCAGCAGATGTTCCAAACTCTGAAGTACTCCCACCCCACGATCTTAGAAGTCCCGATGCGTCGCCAACCTCGCCAACGCGTCCAATTCGGCGACCGCCCGTTCCCCCAACCCCGCCACGCGCAGGTGTTCCAGCGCCCGCGAGAGCTGTTCGTCGATCTGCGCCAGGCTCCACCGCCTCCCTCCCGCCTCCTCGACCAGCCGGGCCGCGTTGGCCAGGTCGCCCCGCGACAGTTTGTCGTCCCTGCGATACAGCGCGGCCAGCGCCCGCCCCGCCGGATTGTCGGCGCTCAGCGCCGCGATCACCGGCAGGGTCTTCTTGCGGCTGCGCAGATCCGAGAACACCGGCTTGCCGGTGACGGCCGGATCGCCCCAGATGCCGAGCATGTCGTCGACCACCTGGAAGGCCAGGCCCAGCCGCTCGCCGAACGACGCGAGGTGCTCGATCTGGGCCATGGTGCCGCCGCCGAGCAGCCCGCCCAGCGCGCACGAGCAGCTCAGCAGCGCGCCCGTCTTGCGCTGCGCCATCAGCAGGCACTCACCCAGCCCGACATCGTTGCGCTTTTCGAACGCCAGGTCGGCGCTCTGGCCGTCGATCAAGTGTTGCACGGCCCGTTCGAGCAGGCTGGTCCCGATACCTTGAAAGCAAAGGGTTTTGAAGGCCAGGGCCAAAAGGGCGTCGCCGGCCAGGATCGCCTGATTCACGCCGAAGATGCGCCAGGCGGTCGGGCGGTGCCGCCGAGTCTGGTCGGCGTCCATGACGTCGTCGTGCAGCAGTGAGAAATTGTGCACCAGCTCCACCGCCACCGCGCCGGGCAGGGCGGCTCCGGCCGACCCGCCGACCGCTTCGGCCGAAACGAGAACCAGCGCGGGCCGCAGCGCCTTGCCCGGCCCGCCGGCCGTGTCCCAGCCGAAATGGTATTCGGCGATCTGCCGGACCGCCTGCGGCAGATCGGAAACGGCCTGGCGCAGAGCCGGATCCAGCAGGCTCCGGCTCCACGTCAGCACCTCGGGCGCGCTGCGGGCGGCCCGCTCCTCAAGTGTGGTCATGGCAGGTCGTAGTAGTGTCCGATCTCGACATTTTCCAGCACACCCAGGGCATCGGGCACCAGGGCCGCGACCGAATAGTACGCGCTGACAAGGTACGACATGATGGCCCGTTCGCTGATGCCCATGAAGCGCACGGACAGGCTGGGCTGGTATTCGTCCGGGATGCCGGTCTGGTGCAGGCCGACCACGCCCTGGTCCTCCACTCCCAACCGCATGGCGATGATCGAGCTGGTGCGGGCGCCGTCGACGGGTATCTTGTTGCACGGCAGGATCGGCACGCCTCGCCACCCCGGCACGTGATGTCCTTGGAAATCAAGGGGTTCGGTGTAGAGGCCGCGCCGGTTGCACTCGCGCCCGAACGCGGCGATGGCGCGCGGATGGGCCAGGATCACCTGCGTCTTGCGCCGCCGGCTCAGCAGTTCGTCCATGTCGTCCGGGGTGGGCGGGCCGGACCGGGTCTGGATGCGCTGTTTGAGGTCGGCGTTGTGCAGCAGGCCGAACTCCCGGTTGTTGACCATCTCGTGCTCCTGCCGCTCGCGCAGCGCCTCGATTGTGAGCCGTAGCTGCTGCTCGACCTGATTCATCGGGTGGTTGTAGAGGTCGGCGACCCTGGTGTGCACGCGCAGCACCGTTTGCGCCACCGACAACTCGTATTCCCGCGGGGACGTTTCATAATCCACAAACGTGCCAGGCAATTGCGGTTCGCCGCTGTGGCCGGCCGCCAGGGCGATCTCGGCCTCCCCTAACCGATTTTGTTTTGGTACCGGGCGAGCCCGCAGCGTTTCGAAGTGCGCGCGCAGGGTCTCCGACCGCTCGGCCACCGAATCGAAGTCGCGCCGGGACATGACCAGCACGATGCACGGTGTGGCCGCCCGCACCGTGTACGGCCACGTGTCGTCGTCGTGCAGCACGGTTTCGTCGCCGAAGTGGTCGCCGTCGGCGAGCACGTCGAGCACGGTCTGGTGGCCGTACTTGCCGGGTCCCACCTTTTCGGCCTTGCCGTGCGCGATGAGGAAGATCTGGTCCGACGGGTTGCCGTACTGCACCAGGCGTTCGCCGGGCGCGAACTCCGCCTGCGTGAACCGTTCGGCGAGGGTCGTCAGCACTTCGTCGTCGGGGCTCAGCTCGCGCAGCAGCGGAAGCTCGCGCAGCTCCTGCGGGATGACCTGCACCGCGGCGCCGGTGTTGACGAACGTCAGCCGGCCGTCGCCCACCGCGTAGGTCGTGCGGCGGTTGACCCGGTAGACGCCACCGCTGACCTGGACCCATGGCAGCACACGCAGCAGCCACCGGGACGTGATCTCCTGCATCTGCGGCACGGTTTTGGTTGTGGTGGAAAGGTTTCTGGCGGCCTCGGTGGCGAGGCTGAGCTGCTGCTCGGTCTGCTGCTCGGTCCGGGTCGGATCGGTGATGGTCATCGAGAACACCTCTTTCAGGTAAGGCCGGTTCGTTGGGCGAGCGCCAGCACATCGGTTCGGATGAGGGCGTCATCGCGCTGCAGGAGGTCGCGGAGCACGGCCCGCGCCTCGCGGTTGTATCGAATTTCCTCGGGGCACATGTCTTCGGCTTTGAGCAGGGCCAGGACCATCGCGGCGGTGTTGTCCTGTCGGGCGTGCGCGCGGGCGACCGTGATGTAGTGCCGCGACCGCCGTTCACGGGCCGGTACCCGTTGCACGTCAACGGTTTCGGCGAGGCGCAGCGCCTGCCGCACCCGCCCCTGGCGCAGCGAGATCCGGACCGCGTGGATCTGCACGCCGGTGGGCCCGAAGGCGCACGAGTAGTCGTTGCGGTCCTCGCCGAGCCGGACCGCCGTGGCCCGGGCCCGGTCGAGGAGGCGCTCCCCGACGAGGTGGTCGTCGTCGGCGACGGCCGCCTCGGCCGCGGTCAGGTGGAGAGCGCCTTGCACACAGAGGTGCGCGACATCGTCGGCGTCCAATGTGGACGCGGCGATGAGACACACCTGGCGCGCCTGCGCCGGGGAACCCAGGCGCGCCAGGGTGTTGCCGAAGCCGTCGATGCACGCGGCCTCGGCCAGTGGGTCGCCGCTTCGGCGGGCGGCGGCCACGGCCCGTTCGCTCGCGAGCAGTGCCGCGGGCAGGTCGCCCAGTCGGCGCAGCACCGCTGACGCCAGCCTGTGGGCATTGGCGATCAGGTCATCGGAGCCCTCCACTGTGGACAGCGCGCTGATCAGCGCGGGAAGTCGTTGCAGAGTGGTCGAATAGGGGTGTGGGGATTCGTGCCAGTCGGTCCAGATGTCGTCGAGCCGGGTGCGTAGTTCGAGTTGGTCCACCGAGCGGCGCGGCGCGGCGGGTGGGCGATAAAGCGTGTCGCGCAACGATTCCACGAGTCCCGGCGGTGGGGCGGCCGGGTCGGCTTTGGGCATCGCGCAGCCCAAAAACGACGGTGGGTCGGAAACCTTGAGCACCTTGGCGAGCAAAAGCAGCAGCGAGAGCCGGTCCACCGGGCGGTCGCCGCGCTCCACCTGCCGGACCCACTCCGAGCTGCGCCCGATCAGATCACCGAGGATCTCGCGGGAGAGCCCGCGCCTGCGGCGGGCCAGCTCGATGCGGCGGCCAAGGGGGAGCTCGATATCGCTGGCCATCAGCGCCTCCGGGAGGAAATCGGGGCAATATGGACATAGCGTATTAAATCTGCACAGGATTAGCTAGACGGAAAAGTGCGTCTTGCAAGGCATCCGAGGTCACTGCCAGCCCACGGCTGTATGGAAACTCCAGGTGGTACAGGACCGTCAGCACCAGCCCGATCATCCCGCCGACCACGAACAGCATCAGCCCATTGGGGAACGTGCGGGCCAGGCCGAACAGGTACAGGAACGCTATGATGATCACACCGCCGCCGATCAGGATCGGCCACATGGGAAGCGGCATGCCGTCGTCGGCCACGGTGATCCGCGCGCGGCGGGCATCCGCCAGCTCGTTGAGCCGCTTCGTCAGGTTGCTGTCGGGATCGGCGGCCGACTCCGCCTTGGCACGCATCCGGTTGAACGCCTCTTCGACCTTCCGGCTGGGTACCCGTCTGTGGCGCAGGCCGTCGAACTCGCTGGTGGCAGCCTCGCGGGCGTACTCGATGATCAGGCCCTGCACCTCGGCGCGGTCCGGCGGTTCGAGCGTCCGCGCCGCCCAGTGCACCTCGATCAGGGCACTGGCCTCGCGCTCCGTGTTCTGAAAGGCCGCGCTGCGCGGCTCCCACACGGCGACCGCCGCCAACGCCACGATGATCGCGTAGATGGTGGCAATCGTGGAATACAGTGTGCTGGCCGCATCGGTGTCGGCCACCCGCCATCGAGCCGGGACACACCGCCCGACAACCAGGAAGCCGATCACCGAGGCGCCCGACGCCATCAGCACCGGAAGCACCTGCCTGAACACGGCCGTCACCTCCTTCGCGCCGCGATGCGAGCCGCGACGGCAAGTGCGGGAATGAGAAGCCCCAACAAAAGAATTCTTGCGGTGGGTACGGGCTGCGCCGCGCGAAGCGTTGGAGCGACTTCACGTTTGAGTGTCGGGCTCGGACTGTCCACTGAGGACGGCTCCGGCAGGGGTATCGATGGCGGCGGTGGCCTTGGCTGGGCCGGCCGCACACTCGGCGATGGCGATGGCGATGGCGATGGCGATGGCGATGGCGATGGCGATGGCGATGGCGATGGAGATGGCGACGGCGACGGCGATGGCGATGGCAGCGCACGCGGGCACGGCGCAGCATCGGACGTTGTCGTGGGCGACCCAAAATCGGTGAACGTCGCGCTGTCCGGCGCGCTGAGCGGGATGTGATACAGGCGGCCGCTGGCGTTGTGCAAGGCGTGCAAGGTACCGGCCGGATCCATCACCACGCCTCCGTACGAGCCGTCACCGGGCATGCCGTCCAGCTGTTCGGAAAGCGCCACGCGGCCGGAGTCCGGATCGATACGGGCCAAGCGCGGCCCGCCGGGCCCGCGAGTGTCCACTCCGTACAGTGCGCCGTCGTCCGGCCACACGTCCCAGTCACCGATGCGCGGCCTGTCACGCAGCGGCACACTGCGCACCACCGCCAGCGTCCCGAGGTCCAGCACGACGATCGCGGTCCCGTTTGACAGCAGCCAGCGTCCGTCGGCGATCGTGCCAAGATAGGCACCCTGCAGCCCGCGCGGCACAGGCGCGCGCACCGCAAGCTCGCCATCGCGCGTAATCGTGACCAGGTCACGCCCATCGGCGACCGCGTGGTACAGGTCCTGCCCCGGGTCGTAGCCCAGCGCGTTCACCTCCACCGGCAACGGGCCTGTCGGGAACTGCGCGCCGCGCACCACAAATACGCAAGGCCCAGCGGCCGGGACCGGGACCGTCCCGGCCGCGATCACCGTGGAAGCGAGCCCGCTGAGCAGCATGAACACAGATGGTATGGACCTTGACCCACCTTGGCCCGCAACCTTTGTTGGACTATGAAAACCCTTGCCTCCGGCGGGCCTCGGGGTTCCGGGAGGAAACAGGGAAGTGGTGCGGTTGTACCCCTTAACCCCGTCTGCCCCTTCGGCACGGCACGGTTTTCCGGGTTTTCCCTCCTGGTCAAGGTGGAGCGCCCCACTGGACGTACGACCTTGACCCAGGATGGAAAACCCGGTTTGCTTTTCGGGCC
Organism: Allorhizocola rhizosphaerae; assembly: GCF_003426775.1. GTDB lineage: Bacteria > Actinomycetota > Actinomycetes > Mycobacteriales > Micromonosporaceae > Allorhizocola > Allorhizocola rhizosphaerae. The sequence continues at coordinate 9,631 of NZ_QJUG01000049.1, forward strand.
GAAGGGGCAGACGGGGGTTCCCTCCCCGGAGCCCTAGAGGTTCCCGCCGGAGGCGAAGGGGTTTGAGTTGGAACTCGTGTTGGGGGCGGATATCGGAGGCACGTCGACGCGTGCTGTGGTGAGCACACTGGACGGTGTGGTCGTGGGGTCTGGGCGTGCCGGTGCGGGTAATCCTGTCACGGTGGCTCCGGAAACGGCCCGTGCCAATGTTGCCAAGGCTTTGCGCGAGGCGCTATCCAATGTGGATGGTGTTGGCTACGCCGTCATCGGGGCGGCCGGGTCGGTGCGTGCCGAAGTTTTGCGTCCCGTGTTCGAGCGCCTGCTGGTCTGCCCAACCCGTGTCGTGGGTGACGTGGTGGTCGCGTTCGCGGCGGGCACCACTGCTCCCGTCGGGAGTGTGCTTATCGCGGGCACTGGAGCCGTGGCCGCCAATATCAACGGACTCAACATCACCCGTGTGGGCGACGGGCTGGGCCCGCTCCTGGGCGATCTCGGGTCGGGCTTTTGGATCGGGCGCGCCGCCGCGACGCACGCCGCCCGGCAGCTTCAGCGGGGGGCGCGGGATCTGCTCACCGATCTGGTGACCAGCGAAACGGACCATGAGGTGTTCGTGACGGGGGTTCATGACCGCCCGCCCGGCGACCTGGCCAAGTTTGCCCCACTCGTGACCGAGGCGGCCGAGCGGGGCGACCCGGCCGCGCGGTCCATAGTGGACGACGCGGCCCGCCAGCTCGCTGCGACGGTCATGGATATCCGCGAGCCGGGCGATTCGACGCCCATTGTGCTGTCGGGGAGTGTGCTACTGCGCTCCGCGCCCGTGCTGGCGGCGGTCCGCGCTCGTCTCACAATGACCGAGATCAATCTTGCGAAGCCGGGGGAGATCGGCGCCGCGCGTCTAGCCGTGGCCGCTATGACACAGGTCACGCCCGCTGGAGGCCCAGCTCGGGACGGCCGAATGTGACGTAGTGCGTCGATTGGTGGGATGCCGTAACGATTCTTTCGCCGGGGTCGTACGCTGGGCGCGATGACCTTGTGCAAAGCGACCGAGACCCGGAGTGAAGCATGTCCGAATTCCTACTGAAGCACCCCAAAGGCGAGCTACCGCTGCCGCTCCGTGAGGGGACAGAGAGTCCGTCGGGCATGGACATCGGTGCATTACTCAAGGAGACGGGGCACGTCGCCGTCGACATCGGGTTCGTCAACACCGCGTCGTGCGAGTCCTCGATCACGTTCATCGATGGCGATGCCGGGGTCCTGCGCTACCGCGGTTATCCGATCGAGGAGCTGGCCGAGAAGTCCTCATTCCTTGAGGTCTCATATCTGCTGATCTACGGCGAGCTGCCCAGCGCCGAGCAGCTGGCCGAGTTCACCGGGCGGCTGCGGGTGCACACGCTGCTGCACGAGGAGATGCGCCGGTTCTTCGACGGATTCCCCCGCGACGCGCACCCGATGGCCGTGCTGTCGTCGGCAGTCAGCGCCCTGTCCACGTTCTATCAGGACAGCCTGGACCCGTTCGACCGGGAGCACGTGGAGATGTCCACGATCCGGTTGATGGCCAAGGTACCGACAATCGCTTCTTACGCTTACAAAAAGTCGATCGGTCAGCCGCTGCTCTACCCGGACAACAAGCTCGGCTACATCGAAAACTTCCTACGCATGACGTTCGGTGTGCCCGCAGCGGAATACGAGATCGACCCCGACGTGGTGCGTGTGCTCGATCAGCTGTTCATCCTGCATGCCGACCACGAGCAGAACTGCTCCACGTCGACCGTGCGGCTGGTCGGATCGAGTCAGGCCAACCTGTTCGCGTCCATCTCGGCGGGCGTCAACGCGCTGTTCGGGCCGCTGCACGGCGGGGCCAACCAGAGCGTGCTGGAGATGCTCGACGACATCCGCGCGGCGGGCGGCGACGTCGAGGCGTTCGTGCGCAAGGTCAAGAACAAGGAGGACGGGGTCCGGCTCATGGGCTTCGGCCACCGGGTCTACAAAAACTTCGACCCCCGCGCGGTGATCGTCAAGAAGGCCGCGCTGGACATCCTGGCCAAGCTGCACAAGCCCGACCCGCTGCTCGACATCGCCATGCGGCTGGAGGAGATCGCGCTGCAGGACGACTACTTCGTGTCCCGCAAGCTGTACCCGAACGTCGACTTCTACACCGGCGTGATTTACAAGGCGATGGGCTTCCCGACCAAGATGTTCACCGTGCTGTTCGCGCTCGGCCGGCTACCAGGCTGGATCGCGCAGTGGCGGGAGATGATGAGCGACCCGCAGACCAAGCTCGGCCGCCCGCGCCAGGTTTACACGGGTGCCCCGCGCCGCGGCTACGTGCCGGTCGAAGAGCGTTGACCGTTTGGTGTCCTTGCGCCGGGGCGGCCCGATGAAGGTCGGGCCGCCCCGGCGCATGGCGCCGGAAGACCGCCGGCAGCATCTGATCGATGCGGCCCTGCGGCTGTTTGCCGGCCGACCGCCGCAAGAGGTGTCGATCGACGACATCGCCGAGCAGGCCGAGGTGTCGCGAGCTTTGGTGTATCGCTATTTTCCGAGTACCGAGGCCATCCACGTGGCCGCGCTGCGTGCCGCGGCCGACGACCTGATCGGCCGGCTCACCCTGAGCCGCGACGGCACCCTGCTGGAGCAGCTGACCGCCTCGGTGACCGACTTCGTCGACTTCGCGACCAGTTACGCGCCAACATATCTGGCCCTGCTGCGCACCGGTTCGGTGGTCAGCACGCCCGACACCGACGCGCTCATCGACGACGTGCGGCAGCACGCGTTGGCCGAGATCTTCGCACGGGCGGGCGTCACCAATTCGACCCCGCTGATGACGCTGACCGTGCAGTGCTGGATCGCGGTGGTCGAGGGTTCGACCCTGGCCTGGTTGCAGGACAAGTTCTGCTCGCGCGACGAGCTGGTGGCATGGCACACACGCCAGTTCGTGGCGATGCTGAGCACGACGACGAATGCCGATCCAGCGATGTCGGCGATGCTCGACGCCCTGCTGTAACACATTGACGCGCTTCGCCGCTTGTTTGTTCACCAGCCAAACTAATCAGCGGAGGTAGGCATGAGAAGCGCGATCCGCCTCATCACCCTCTCCCTCGTCGCGTCGCTGCTCGGACTGGGCACGGCGACGCCCGCGACGGCGGCGGTGTGGGAATCCTGCGGCACGTGGGCCAACTGGAGCGAGGGCGGCTACAACCTCTACAACAACATCTGGGGCAGCGGGGCCGGGACCCAATGCATCTGGGCCAACTCCCACAGCAACTGGGGTGTGACCGCCGACCACCCCGCCACGCCCGGCGTGAAGTCGTACCCGAACAGCGAGCGGCCCAACATCCGTACACGGATAAGCGGTCTTAAAACTCTCACGAGCACGTTCGATGTCACGGTCCCGAGCGGCGGCGCTTATGCCACGGCATACGACATCTGGGCCGGCCGCAGCTACGAGATCATGCTGTGGGTCAACAAGCAGGGATCCGTGGCGCCGTGGGCGGACCGATACGACGACTTTGGCAACCCCATCCCGCGCGTGAGCGCCGTGAGCCTGGGCGGGCACACGTGGGACGCGTTCTACAACGGTGGCCCGCGCGGGCGGCACGTCGTCTCACTCGTGCGGACCGCGAACGCCAACGCCGGTACCGTGGACATTCTGGCCTGTCTGCAATGGATCCGGAACCAGGGCTGGATCGGCGACATCAGCATCGAGAAGGTGCAGCTCGGTTTCGAGATCTCCGGATCGCCCGGCGGCATGAGCTTCACGATGAACGACTACGGCGTGACGTTCAGTCGTTAGGCGAGGCAAACGGTTGCCGGCCCGTCCCGGGCGGGCCGGCGAAGGCCTGCGCGATGCCGAGCCAGATCTCGGCGTCGTCGCCGTGCGTGATGAGTGCCAGGTCGCCGCGGTGCCGGCGCTGCGTGGCGAGCAGGCAGAAGTCCAGGGCCGGGCCGGTGACCCGCTGGGCCGCGTCCTGCGGGCCCCACGTCCACAGCTCGCCGTCGGGCGCCTGCAACTCGACACGGAACTCCTCGGCAGGCGGGGTCAGGCCGTGCAGGCCGAAGGCGAAGTCACGCGTGCGCACGGCGAGCCGCGCGATGTGCTTGAGCCGCTTGGTGGGCGGGCGGCTAAGCGATAGAGCATCGTAGATGTCTTGCCCGTGTGCCCAGGTCTCCATGAGACGCGCGGTGGCCATGGAGGCCGCGCTCATCTGCGTGCCGAACCAGGGCAGCCGCACGCCGTCAGGCACCTCGGCCAGCGCGACCGCGAGCGCCGCCCGGCCGGAACGCCAGCGCAGCAACAACTCTCCGGGAGCAAGCTGTGCGGCGTCCTGCGCGCCGGAGTCGACAAAGCCGCCAGGGTCGTCCACGGCCCGCTTGAGCTGTTGCGCGAACCCCGTCGGGTCGGTCGCGGACAGCCGGGCCACGTGGTCGGTCCAGTGCAGGTGCGAGATCTGGTGGGCGATGGTCCAGCCGGGCGCCGGCGTCATCTGCGCCCACTGCGCCGTGGGCAGGCCGCCGACCAACCGGTCCAGCTCTTCACTCTCATCGTGCAGGTCGGCCAGCACGGCATTCAACGCGGACATGTGGGAATGCTAGTCGGTCTGCCGGCACGCCTGCTTGGTCCAGTACAGGTGCAGCTCCGTATCCGATTCGGGCGGGAGTGGCAGGCGAACTGTTTGCGTGCCCCAGAAGCGTTCCACGCGGATGGGCAGGGGTGCGGGACCGTTGGTGACGGCGTTGCGGTTCGTGATGCGGTAGTGGACCTCGATGGTCTGCTTCTGGCCGGGCCGGGTGTATCGTTAGAGGCCGGGTTGGCTTGCGCCCCAACCGGTCACGCTCACCGGGAGCCAGTGCGAAGCCGGGTGCGGCACGGCATGACCATCGCGGGCACGCCCGCGAATGCGCGCGAGATCAGGCGCAGGCTGGACGAGGCGGCAAAGCTTTACGCGGCAACGGCACGGCAGCTCGGGGTGCCGGCGGACGACGCGGTCGACGCCCTCCGCCGGCAGTGGGATCAGTAGGTCAGTAGACTCTGCTGCCAATGAAGTCGTTGTAGCCGTAGCCAATTGGGTTGGCGAAATTGCGCGACTCGAACGACCACTGCTGGCGAGCCGCGCCGCTGCCGCACGCTTGCAGGCGCAGGCGGGGCGCGCCTGACGATGGTGAGTCGAAGGCGAGGCAGAGACCCGAGTTGGCCGTGGGCTTGATCTGCGTCCCGGTCAGGAGCCAGTCTTGGTTGGTACCGCCATGACAGTCATAAATGACCACCTCGGTGCCGGCGGCCACGGTGCCACCCTTGATGTCCAGGCAGCGATCGTGAGACAGCTCTGAATGGATCGATTGCTGCGTGGCGTCATACCAGAAGCCCTGGTTACGGCCGCCGTGACAGGTGTAGCTCTGCTGGACGGTGCCGTTGCGGGAGTCGTAGCCCTTGCCGTCAACGCATTCGCCGGTGCCGGCATTGCGCAACTGCTTGAACTCGAACAGCCCGGGATAGAGCACGCTCCGGCCGGTGCTCGCCGGATCGACGCACGTCGCCGTCCGAAGGCTGGTGTTGAAGAATGCGGTCATGCACTGGGCGAACATCCCGTGCCCGCGATAGTTGGGATGGAACGATTGCCGGGCCGCGTTCTCGTCCCAGATGCCGATCTCGATGTAAAGTCCGCGGACGGAAGGGTTGTCCGTGCAAACCTCGTGGCCGTGGAACAACCGGCCCGCGTCGATGTAGCGCACGCCCTGGTTGAGCGCCGCCCGGCGCAGGGCAGTTTCGAACATGGGCACGGCCTTGTTGCGGGCGAACGCGGCGTCGTGCAGATAGATCAGGCATCCGCCGCCGTACCAGCCCGGGAAGTTCGGGTTGTCTTCGACGTCTGGGCTGCCGGGGCTGGGGTAGGACATGAAGACCAGCTCGTAGTCGGTCGGCAGATAACCGGCCCGGGTCATGGTCTGCTTGATGCTCGACAGCGCCTGCTCGACCTGCTGCCGGCTCCCCTCGACACGCGTCGCCCACACGTTGGTGTAGTCGGGGTAGCACGGGCCGAGGAAGAACACCCGGCTGATGGCGCAGTCGGTGGCGACCGGTCCGAATTGGATCGTGCCCTCGCCGTTGGCGCCCACGATCACCCAGATCAGCTTGACCCTGGTGTTGCGGGCCTTGATGGCGAGGTGGTCGCCCTGATTCAGCTCGTTCCACTGGGTGCGGCCGTTGCCCTCCATGAGGTGGGCGGGTTCGGCTCCCGAGCACGCGATGTTGTACTGGGTGTCGGAGGGGATGCCGGTGCGGAACACGGCCTGGTCGAAGGAGCGGTCGCACCAGTTGCCGTCCTGGTGCGTGCCGGGGACGTAGTTGCCGACGCCCTCGCCCGAGATCTGGCTGTCGCCCATCGTGATCAGTGAGCTCTTGCGCTGATCGATGGGCTTGATCTGCGGGCTGCCGTAGAGGGCCGTGGCCTCGGCGGCACGGATCGCCTCAAGGTGGGCGGGCAGCGGTTGAATGGGGGGACGGTCCTGCGCCTGCGCTGATGGCGCGGGAAGGGCGAACCCGACGATGAGGGTCGCCGCGATGGCAAGTGAGCGCCTCATGTGGACTCCTTGCGGGATGGGTTACCGCAGAGTAACCCTCGCAGCGGCAAATGTGAATACCTCTCGCGCTTCATTTGCCGGACTGTCGGGGGTGGACGGATTGGCTACGTCGATGAATTCAAACGCCAAACGGGGCGCAGCCTATCGATCGCCTGCCCGGATTCGCCGCATCACCGCCGTCAGCTCGTCATCAGTCAGCGGCTCCTCGCCAGGTAGACCATCAGGTCCATGATGTCGGCCAACAGCGTCTCCAGCGGTTCGTCGTCCGGCACGCCGGACTTGCGCGACTCTAGATCATCTGCCTCACTCAAAGGAAACCCTGTCCAGAATTGGAGTCTCTACTGACCACTGCCAGAGCCCCAGTGCGATGGGATGTGAGAGCAGGTCCGCCGAAACAATCACGGTCGTATCGGGTATGCCGACGCCGAACTGGAGCGCTGGCACGAGGCGGCTGCCACATTGGATGAACGCATCCCGGAGTGGATGGCGCACAAACGGCTCCATCCGATCGGCAACCGCAGTGGGTGTCAGACTATCTTGATCAGCCAAGGCCTCTGCAAGTCGTAGAGCCATAGCCCGGCCGAGTGAAAATGGACCGCCGACCAAGGTCAGTCGCGGGTCGTAGCTGGTGATCATGGCTCCTGGCCCGCCAGCGAACCGTTGTCCACGGTGGACGGTTACCGAGACGACCCGCCGAGCTTGGTCAAGTTGGGGCTCATCGTGCGGCTCTTCCTCCTCCTGTCCGGGAAAATCCCAGACAGGGAACGGGACGGGGCTCGGCTCCATAGTGTTGCTCCTTTCGAACATTTCTTGTGAAACGAGCTAAAAGGCCGGAAGGTAAAACAGCTGACCATCCTGAACCTTGGCTAATAGCTGCGGCTCCGCAACATCAACCGCGTCACCGGGCAAGACATTGAGTCCATGCACCAAGACGCAATTGATCAGCCCGCAAGGTTTCTTGCCGACGATTCGGCCAACGGCAGCCGGATATCTCGGCAGGCTTAGCACGACCAAATCCCCGAGGTAGACGGCTTCGTCAGTGCGGGTCGTCCAGCGCCATGGCCCTTTATCGAAGTCTGTGGACCGTGACGGGCACTCCGTGGCGCCGACTCCATGTGAACGCCGGAAGAAGCCACGCCAAGCGAGACCGTTCGGCATTACGCCGCTCCTTCACTGCCAATAGTTATGCGAGACGCGCGGCACCCGGGTCATTTGGAGTGACCGATGCGCACATAAATAGCCAATCAGGATTAGGCTCAGCGATAGAGATGACAACCGGTGAGACAGCGGTGACACCGTGTCCCCAGGAAGGGGCGAGCCATGTCGATGCGTCCTGCTTGGGCGGACCGGCTGCGCGAAGCACGGCTGAAGCGTTCCCCGTCGTGGTCACAGCTTCGTGCCGTAAGCGCCTTAGAGGAGAAGGCCCGCGAGTTCGGGCTGACGCTACCGGCGCGCGAAAGCCTGCTCCGGATGCTTAAGGGGTGGGAACGCGGTGACCATGAGCCCAGCGACTTCTACCGTTCGCTGTGGGCGTTTGTTTACGATGCGCCGGAACGCACGCTGTTTGCAGAGCTTCCGCCGTCGGCGCTCTCCGTGCTTGGCCTGGGGCTTGTAGCGGTGGAGGGCATTGTCGACGCGCCAGGTGGTGATGAGATGAAACGCCGTAACGTACTGCTCGGTGGCTCGTTGCTCGGCAGCTTCGCTTTCGTAAGTCCGCCTGACCCATATCGGGTAGGCATGAGCGAGGTGCGTGAGGTCAGTTCGGCCGCGCGCACCCTGCAACGGTGGGATCGCCAGTACGGTGGCTGGGTGCCATACCAGGCGGCAGCCGGCTACGTAGACAGCGCCGTTCGACTCGTGCGCGGTTCCTACACCGACAAGGTGCGGCGCCGACTCTTGCCTGCGGTGGCAGATCTGTGCGCCATGACGGGCTGGATCGCTTATGATATCGGCAGATTCGACGAATCGCAGCGCTACTTTGCGCTTGGTGTACAGATGGCTCAGCAAGGCGAGGACGCTGCGCTGGCCGCACGGCTGCTGTGCGACATGGCACGCGTCAACGCCGATCTAGGCAACCCGATGCAATCCGTGGAACTCCTTGGACTGGCAAACCATTTGACGGACAAGGGCGCCGCGACTCCCACTGTGCTTGCCAAGGTGAGAAGCATGGAAGCGAAGACCTATGCCATTCTGGGCCGGCCTGAGCCATGCCACAGGGCGCTTGCCGCTGCGGAAGCAAATCTGTCCCGAGGCAAGTCGAGCGCGGATCCGGTATGGATCGTCTACTTCAACGATGCGCAGTTGGCGGGCGTGGTGGGTTCCTGTTTTAGAGATCTGGCGGCGATGGACCCGGCGTATGCGGTGAAAGCCGAAGAGCCGATTCAACGCGCTGTTGCGAGTCGCAGTAAAAGTCAGATGCGCAACCAGGCGCTGGACAGAGCCAATCTGGCGACTGCCCGACTGCGCCGACGCGAATTGGACGGAGCCGCAGAACAGGCCGATCAAGCGATCACGCTGGCAGCGAACCTCAAGTCTAACCGGATCAACATGCGTCTCAAGATTCTGGCCAAGCAGGCGGAGCCATTCAAGGTACAACATGCTGGCATGGCAGCCGTCTGCGAGCGGATCGCACTCTTGCCGGAACTCGTCTGACGTGTGGGGTTAGAGCGGTTGACCGTCTTCCAGGTAGGCTGTCACGCCGCTGTCAAGTGCGGCAAAGGTCTGTGCGAGACGCGAAGCCGCACCACCAGCCTGGACCAGGGTGACCGCTTCATCTCGCGGGGCTGTTCGCCAAGCAGATATCTCGTTGGGCTGTAGCACAATTGCCTTAAGCTGCCGCTCCGATAGATACCCGCCGTCGAAGACGAACTGCACACATGCGGGGCGGTCTTCGGTGTCTGACTTAAAATCCACGACCAACAGCCGACGAACCGCAACATCCAGGCCCGTCTCCTCCAAGGTCTCGCGCCATGCCGCTTGACGTGGCGTCTCGCCGTGTTCCATGAGTCCACCGGGTAGATGCCAAACCTGTTTGTAGTGAGGCTTTACCAGCAGGACATGGTCTTTGTCGTCGCGCAGCAGTAGGCCTGCGGCTCCCATGAGGACCTTGTGTTGGTCGAACATGCTCACACAGGTAGTCTGCCTGCCTCCAGCAGAGACAGCTGGCTGGATCAGAGAGGTGTCGGATATAGGTCGCTGTGCGGAAGATCGCACCGAGCCGAGCTCCTGCATTGCATCAGGCGGTCTCGGCTCCACGGCTCCAACCCACCAGAGGCGGGTGGCAACCGAAACAGTTTAGCAGAGATGCGCCGAGCCGAGATCGCTGTATGCCCAGGGCGGTCCCGGCTCCACGACTCCCAAACCATCCGCGATGGGAGGCGACGAGGGTGCGGCGGGGAAAAATTAAACCGCTGGCAGTCGGACGGGGGTGGGCGCATATCTTGGTGGGGTGGCGCAGCATGGGCGAAGGACACAGGAGTGGGCGCGGCTTCGGGCCGAGTCGGTGCCCCCTATCCGGTACCCGGAGGAACTCCCGATCGTCCAGAAGCGCGACGCGATCGCCGAGGCCATTCGCGACCACCAGGTTGTGATCATTGCCGGTGAGACGGGCTCGGGCAAGACGACGCAGATCCCGAAGATCTGCCTGGAGCTGGGGCGCGGCATCCATGGGCTGATCGGGCACACGCAGCCGCGCCGGATCGCCGCGCGGACGGTGGCCGAGCGGATCGCCGAAGAGCTGGGCACGCCGCTAGGCACCACGGTCGGGTGGAAGGTCCGGTTCACCGATCAGGTGGGCGACCAGACGCTGATCAAGCTGATGACCGACGGGATCCTGCTGGCCGAGCTTGCGGGCGACCGGAGCCTGGGGCGATATGACACGCTGATCATCGATGAGGCGCACGAGCGGAGCCTCAACATCGACTTTATCCTGGGCTATCTGAAGCAGCTACTGCCCAGGCGGCCCGACCTCAAGGTGATCATTACCAGTGCCACGATCGAGACGGATCGGTTTTCGCGGCACTTCGACGGCGCGCCGGTGGTCGAGGTGTCGGGGCGGACCTATCCGGTGGAGGTCCGATATCGCCCGTGGGAAAGCGACGACCAGATCCAGGCGATCAGCGACGCGGTCGACGAGCTGAGTTTGGAGAGGCCGGGCGACATCCTGGTGTTCCTGTCCGGGGAGCGCGAGATCCGCGACACGGCCGACGCGTTGCGCCGCAAGAACTTGCGCAACACCGAGATCCTGCCCCTGTTCGCCAGACTGTCCACATCGGAGCAGCATCGGGTGTTCCAGCCGCATAAGGGCCGGCGCATCGTGCTCGCGACCAACGTGGCCGAGACCTCGCTCACCGTCCCCGGGATCAAGTATGTTATCGACCCGGGGACGGCCCGCATTTCGCGCTACAGCAACAGGTTGAAGGTGCAGCGGCTGCCGATCGAGCCGATTTCGCAGGCGTCGGCCAATCAGCGCAAGGGCCGATGCGGACGGACATCCGACGGCATCGCCATCAGGTTGTACGACGAGACCGAGTTCGAGTCGCGCCCCGAGTTCACCGAGCCGGAGATCCTGCGGACCAACCTGGCGAGCGTCATCCTGCAGATGACCGCGCTCGGGCTGGGCGACATCGCCGCGTTTCCTTTCCTCGACCCGCCCGACCGCAGGCACATCTCCGACGGCATAGCGCTGCTCAACGAGCTCGGCGCGCTCGACAACGGGCGCCTGACCTCGCTCGGGCGCAAGCTGGCCCAGCTTCCGGTCGACCCACGCCTGGCCCGCATGGTGCTCGAAGCCGACCGCAACGGGTGCGTGGCCGAGGTGCTCGTCATCACCTCCGCGCTGTCCATTCAGGACCCGCGCGAGCGGCCCGTCGACCGCGAGGCGGCGGCGCAGCAGTCACACGCGCGCTTCCGCGACAAGGATTCCGACTTCGTCACGTATCTGAACCTGTGGAACTACATCCGCGAGCAGCAGAAGGAGCTGTCGTCGAGCCAGTTCCGCAAGATGTGCAAGGCCGAATTCCTGCACTATCTGCGGGTGCGCGAGTGGCAGGATCTGCACGCGCAGCTGCGCCAGGTCGTGCGCGATCTCGGCTTCAGGCCCAACTCCGTGCCGGCCGACCCGCAACACGTGCACCAGTCGCTGCTCGCCGGACTGCTGAGCCACATTGGACTGTACGATCCGGACAAACGCGAATACCTTGGCGCCCGTGGCGCGCGCTTCGCCGTCTTCCCGGGCTCGGCGCTCTTCCGCAAAAACCCGCGCTGGGTGATGTGCGCCGAACTCGTTGAGACATCACGGCTTTGGGGCAGGGTCGCGGCGAAGGTCGAGCCCGAGTGGGCCGAATCGCTGGCGCAGCATCTCATCAAGCGCCAATACAGTGAGCCGCACTGGGAGAAGCGGCAGGCGGCCGTCATCGCCTACGAGAAGGTGCTGCTCTACGGGCTGCCGATCGTGGCCAAGCGCAAGGTGAACTTCGGCCGCATCGATCCCGTGCTCAGCCGGGAGCTGTTCATCCGGCACGCGCTCGTGGAGGGCGACTGGGACACCCATCACCGGTTCTTCCATGAGAATCGCGAGCTGCTGGAGGAGGTCGAGGAGCTCGAACACCGGGCCCGCCGCCGCGACATCCTGGTCGACGACGAGACCCTGTTCGACTTCTACGACCAGCGCATCCCGCCGGAGGTCGTGTCGGGGCGGCACTTCGACTCGTGGTGGAAGCGGGCGCCCAAGGATCTGCTGACCTTCCCCAAGGAGCTGCTCATCACGAAGGACGTGAGCATGGACGCCTACCCGTCGCGGTGGGGCGATCTGGAGCTCACGTATCAGTTCGAACCGGGTGACGCGGCCGACGGCGTGACCGTCCACATTCCACTGCCGTTGCTGAACCAGTTGTCTGCCAAAGGATTTGATTGGCAGGTGCCGGGTCTGCGTGAGGAGTTGGTGATAGCGCTCATCCGGTCGTTGCCCAAGACGATAAGGCGCAACTTCGTCCCGGTGCCAGACGTGGCCCGGGACGTTCTTTCGCAAGTCGACCCGGCCGAAGGCGTGCCCCTGCTGGAGGCGTTGGAGCGGGAGCTGCGCCGGCTCACCGGTGTCGTCGTGCCGCACGATGCCTGGGATCTGAGCCAGGTGCCCGATCACCTGAGGATGACGTTCCGGGTCGTGGACGACGGGGCAGTCGTGGGCGAGGGCAAGGATCTCGACGCGCTGAAGGAGTCGTTGCGCCCGCAGTCGCAGGCGGCCGTGGCCGAGGCCGCCGACGATCTGGAGCGGCACGGGCTGACCGCCTGGGACTTCGATGAGCTCCCCCGGGTGGTTGAGCGCACCCGCAGCGGGATCGCGGTAAAGGCCTACCCGGCGCTGGTGGACGAAGGCGAGACCGTCGGGATCGGGGTGTTCGATTCGGAGGGTGAGCAGTGGGGCGCGATGTGGCGCGGGACGCGCCGGCTGATCCGGATCGTGGCGCCGCCACCGCTGAAGTCGTTGCAGGGCAGGCTTTCCAACCAGACGAAACTCGCGCTGAGCCGTAACCCGCACGGCGGGGTGGGGCCGCTGCTGGACGATGTCGTGACGGCGGCGATCGACCGGGTGGTCATCGAGGCGGGTGGGCCGGCCTGGGACGAAAAAGCGTTTGAGGCGCTGGCCTCGCGCGCGCGTTCCGCGGTACCGAATAATATTCTTGAGATTTTAGGGCAGTTGGAACCCATTCTGCGGGCTTGGTATGAGGCTGATCGGCGTCTGCGGAGCATCACCAATGTGTTGCTCGTGCGATCGGTGAACGATGTCCGGGCACAACTCGACGGGCTCGTCTTCCCGGGATTCGTTGCGGCTACAGGGGTTCGGCGGCTACCGGATCTCGCTCGCTATCTGCGTGGGATCGAGATTAGACTGTCCAAATTGGTGGAGAACCCGCAGCGCGATCGCGAGCGGTTGCTCAAACTCGAAGAGGTGCTTGAGGAGTTTGACGACTACCGGGCAGGCAGGCCGGATCCGAGCGTGGTGCAGCAGGTCCGCTGGATGATCGAGGAGCTGCGGATCAGCTACTTCGCGCAGGAGCTCGGCACGGCCTACCCGGTCTCGGACGTGCGCATCTACCGCGCGATGCGGTGACGGGTGAAAAGGCCCAGCGCGATGTGCAGCAGGCCGGCCGCCACGACGGCCAGGTGCAGACCGTTGACGAAGGCCGTCTTCGCCTGCCCGGCCGTGGTGGGCGCGAGGCCCGGGAGTTGGAGCGTTTCGTCGAGGGTCGGGGCGAAGCCGGGCCCTTGAAGCCGGAAGACCAGGGCGGCGAGTGAGCCGAGGAGGGCGATGCCGAGCGCGTTGCCAATCTCGTTGCTTGTCTCCGCGATGGCCGCCGCCGAGCCGGCCCGTTCCGCGGGCACGGCGCCGACGGCGGTGTCGGCCACGACCGCGAACGAGATGCCGTAGCCGACGCCCGCGATGACCGTGGACGCGACGTACCAGGCGATCCCGCCCGTGATCGTCGTGGGGAGCAGGAGCAGCAGGCCGGCCGCGATGCAGAGGTGACAGGCGACGAGCGCGGCCCGTTTGCCGATGCGGTCGACCACAAGCGGTGTGACGATGCACATGACGGTGAGCACGACGGCACCGGGAAGCGCCAGGAGCGCCGCGCGCAGGACCGACAGGCCAAGGACGGATTGAAGATAAATCCCCGCCAGGTACGCGGTCGCCGACCACGCCGCCAACGGCAACAGCCCAGTGATGATCGCCACTGTGAAGAGTCGGTCACGGAACAGCGAGAACTCCATCAATGGGTGCGTGAGATGCCGCTGGCGTCGAACGAACCACACCAGTAGCACCAGGCCTGCGATAACCGCGACCACCGCAGCGGCCGACAGGCCCGCGGTGGCGGCATGCTTGAGCCCGTAGATCGTGATGAGGAGTCCGGCCGCGGAGAGCAGCACGCTGCGGGCGTCGACCCGACCGGGACGGGTCGCGCGCACCTCGCGAAGCAGGATCGGCGCGAAGCCCAGGAACAGCGCGATGACCGGAAGGTTGATCAGGAAGGCCGATCCCCACCAGAACCGTTGCAGCAGCACGCCACCGAGAACCGGGCCGATGGCGAACCCGGCGGCGAATGCGGCGGCGAAGATGCCGATGGCCTGCGCCCGCCGCCGCGGGTCGGCGAACAGTTCGCTCAACACGGCCAGCGCTGACGGCAGCAGAGTCGCACCGGCCACACCCATCAGCGCGCGGGCCGCGATCAAAAGCTCGGCACTCGGGGCGAACGCCGCTGCCGCCGAGCCGAGGCCGAAGACGGTCGCGCCGATCATGAGCAGCCTCAGCCGGCCGTACCGGTCACCGATGTTGCCGAACGCGATCAGCAGAGACCCGACGGCGAAGCCGTAGCCGTCGAGGATCCACAGGGCCTGATCGGCGGTCGGCTCAACGGCCTGGCTGATCCGGGGCATCGCCAGGAAGAGGATCGACCCGTCCATGGAGACAAGCAGTACGGGACCGAGGATCACCGAGAGCCCGAGCCAGGCCCGTAAGCCGGGGGAATTGCGCGTGTGCAGTGCAGACATGCCCTCGACGCTCGGGCCGGAGGCGCTCGACAACCATCCCTGTGCTGTGGGTACACCCAGCAGGTGCACCCTCATCCGTGCCCGGCGGCCTAGGCTCGATGTCGTGGAGAGCCTTGCCGCGTTCCTGAAAAGCCGCCGAGACCGGATCACCCCGGTCGAAATCGGGCTGCGGACCTACGGAACCGCTCGGCGGGTCCCCGGCCTGCGGCGTGAGGAGCTCGCCCAGCTCGCCGGGGTGAGTGCGGGGTACTACACGCGCCTGGAACAGGGCCAGGCCGAGACCGCCTCAAAGCAGGTGCTCGACGCCCTCGCCCGGGTCCTGCAGCTCGATCACATCGAGACCGTTCACCTGCACAATCTCGCGCGACAGCCGGCGAAGCAGGCGCTTTCCGAACCGCGCCGGGAGAAACCGCACCCGCGCGTCCTCGCGTTACTGGAATCGCTCGGTGAAACCATGCCCGCGATGGTCCTCGGCCGGCGGGGCGACGTGCTCGCGTGGAACCGCGCCGGGCACGCGCTCAAAGCCGAGCACATCCCGTTCGACGCGCCACAGGACCCGGCGCACCGGCCATCCACCCCACGGATGTTCTTCCTCGACCCGCTCAGCCGCGACCTGCACAGCAATTGGGACGAGCTGGCCCGCATCCACGTCGCCTACCTCCGGCTCACTGCGGGCCGGTATCCGACCGACGCACGCCTCGCCGAGCTGATCGGGGAACTCACGATCCGCAGCGACGAGTTCGCGGCGCTGTGGGCGACCGGGGACGTCGCGGACTGCACGGTCGGCACCATGCGCCTGCAACACCCCACGGTCGGCGCGCTGAGCGTCGCCTATCAGGTCTGGCTCCAGCCGGACAGTCCAGACCACCGGCTGGAGATCTACACCCCGAACGACTCAAGCTCCGCCGACGCGTTGCGCATCCTGGCGCACCAAAGCTAGTTGTCCTTGCGGTCCTTGCGGTCCTGCTCGATTTTGGCGGTGGGCGGTTCGTCGAGCACGCCGATGCGCAGGGTGTCATCGTCTGACACCGGGAGCATCTCGGGCGGCGGCGGGCTCGGCACGCGCTGCGGAAGCGGGTCGGCGTCGGCGGGCGGCGCGGAGACGACGGGCACGATCGGCGATTCCGCATTCGCCTGCGGATAGCGCAGCGACGGCGCCGGCACGTCGGGGTCGGGCACCATCCAGCTCCGGTCGTGCACGGGCGGGTAGTAGACCGGCCGATGGGTGGGCGCCGGAGGCGGGGGCGGCGGCACGGGTTGCGGGTCTTCGCGGCGCCAGCGGCGCGGCGAGAAGAGCGTGCCGATCAGCGGCACACCGAGCAGGATGCCCAGCCCCCACTGGCCGACCGCGTCGCCCATGTGCACGTCGAGCGGGCTGAACGCGGCCTTGTAACCGTCGATGTCGAACATGGCCCAGCCGCTCAGCCCGACCCCGGCGAGCCCCGCAAGGCCCGGCCCGAGGGGGGAGAGCCGGGCCATGACCAGGATCCCGTAGAGCACTCCCGCCAAGAGCAGCGCACCGAACGCGGCGATCGCCCCGAGCGGATCGACCGCCTTGTTGTCGTCGAGGGCGGATGCGAACGCGCTCAGCCCCGTGCCCGTCAGCAGGAACACCGACGGCGCGAAGACGAGGGCGATCAGGAGTGATCCGAGGTGACGCATGACATCAGGATGACTTATCGGTCCCACTGTCGGCAGTGGAGGCTGGGGCGGCCGGAAGCGAGGCCCACGCCTCCGGCTGCGGCTTCCACTCCACACTTTCCGAGGTCGCGGGGGTCGAGTCAAAAGCGGGAGCGGCCGGTGCCGGCTTTGCGCGCCACCGCGCGGGACTGAAAGCCGACAGCAGCAGCATGCCGCCGACCACGCCCAGCACGCCGGTGGTCAACGGGGTCGCCAGGTTGATGTCGTACGCGCCGATCTTGCGGGCGTCGCCGAACACATCGAGCGCGTACCGCGGTGCGAAGATCATGAACCCGGAAGCGCCGAGGAACACCAGCGACGCGATCAGGGCGCCCAGCGGCGAGGTGCGCAGGCTGCCGATCAGGCCGAGCAGCAGTCCAACCCCGACGATCAGCAGGCCGCCGAGGATGAAGTCGTTCTTGAAGTCGGACAGTGACTGCCCGCGGCTCGTGGCGCTCTGCCCGAAGGCGATGAGGAACCACGCGAGCGGCGCGAACAGCACGCCGAGGATGAGACTCCAGATATGGCGCATGGCCTCGGACGCTACCTGCCTCGCCGGGTGCTCACAAACGGAACGTAGGCTGGCCTGCATGATCGAGGGCCGTCCGACCGCGTACTCGCGGGTCACGCTGAGCCGCATCATGACCGCGCAGGACGTCAACCTGTACGGCACCGTCCACGGCGGCGTCATCATGAAGTTCGTCGACGACGCGGCGGGCGCGGCCGCCGCCCGGCACTGCGGGTTCAACGCGGTGACGGTCGCCATCGACGAGATTGCCCTGTTGGTTCCGGTACGGGTCGGGGACCTGGTGCACGCGAAGGCCCAGGTCAATTGGACCGGCAACACGTCGCTGGAGGTGGGTGTGACCGTGTTCGCCGAGCGGTGGAACGAGGCGGGGCGGGAGCCGGTCAACGTGGCGACGGCATATCTTGTGTTTGTGGGCGTCGATGCGTTCGGCAAGCCGCGGGAGGTGCCCGCCGTCATCCCGACCGAGGATTCGGACGAGCGCCGGTTCCGCGAGGCCGAGATCCGCCGCGCGCACCGCCTCTCCCGGCGCCGCGCCATCGAACAGCATCGCGAGTCGCCGACTGCGCCATCCTGAAATTACCCGCCGTAGAGGTCGATCAGGCGTGCCTCGATGTGAGCGACCTCCGTCAGTTCACCTTTGGCAACGGCGAGCATGAACGCCTCGGCCGCATCGACGTCGATGTCCGGGATGGCCACGCCATTGAGTGCGAGAAACGTTACCGCCGCGGCCCATGCCAGCCGTTTGTTGCCATCGAGCAGCGCATGATTCTGGCAGATGGAAAACAGCAACGCTGCCGCCTTGCCAAACAACGTCGGGTAGGCCGTCTGTCCAAACAGGACTGCACCTGGGCGGGCCGCCGCAGCCGCAAGCAAACCGGGATCGCGCACCACTGGTCGTCGGCCGAGAATCGTCTCAGCCAAGATGACGAGATCATCAACGGAGAGGTAGTCGATGTCGTCCGAGGTCATTGGGCGAGCCGCCGCAGCAGCTCACCATGACGCTCGACGATCTCCGCACCGACCTGGGCGACCCGCCGCGCACGTTGGCGGCTGCGCACATGTTCGCTGAGGGCGACGACAATGGCCGCGTTGATCGACCGATGGTCGGCAGCGGCCTCCTCCTTGATCGCCTGGTAAATGTCGGCGGGCAGCTTGAGGGAGGTCGTCACCATCTCCGTAGTCATACCAAAATAGTACCAGATTGGTACGATGACCGTATGGGCGCTTCACTCTGCGTCACGGGCGGCAATATCAAGACCTGCTGCCGTAACCACAACATCCGATAACCCGACTCAAATTCCTTTCCTGCTTCCCTGCGTTCGTGAATCGCTCCTGCATCACGGCAATGGTCGATATGCCGCGGAAGAGTTGCGCCCGTCTCGGGAGGTCGATGTTGTCGTTCTGACGGCCTTGTCTCGGCATCGAGCACACGGACGACATCGAGGCCGGCGTCGCGAACATTCGTGCCCCACTGCGCCCACATGGCGGGACGGGAAGGGCGTGAGGCAGGATGGCGGCGTGACTGTGCTGTGGACACCGGCGTCGGATGTGCGGCAGACCTCGCGCATCGGGGACTACATGCGCTGGCTTGGGCGGGAAGACGCGAGCTATGCCGAGCTGTGGGAGTGGAGCACCACCGATCTGGCCGGCTTCTGGAAGTCGATCTGGGAGTACTTCGGGGTTATCGCGCACAGCCCGTACAGCACCGTGTTGGCGGACGAGTCCATGCCTGGCGCGGACGGTTTTGACTCCGTTCAGGCGAAGCCGTGGTTCGGCGCGGGTGTGCGGGACCGCGAATCGGCTCCCGCACACCCGTTGGGGATCAAGTGGTTTCCGGGGGCCACGCTGAACTATGCCGAGCATGTGCTGCGCATGCCCGGTGTGGGCGACGACGAGCCGATCGTGCTGGGCTATTCGCAGACGCGGGCGCCGGTCACGCTCACCAAGGCGGAGCTGGTCGAGCAGGTGAGGAGAGCGCGGGCGGGCCTGGTCAGGTTGGGCGTCGGGCAGGGCGATCGGGTCGCTGCGTACCTCCCGAATATTCCGGAGACGTTCGTCCTCTTCCTGGCGGCGGCCAGCCTCGGGGCGATTTTCTCTTCCTGCGCGCCCGAGTTTGGGACGCGGAGCGTGACGGATCGGTGGACGCAGATCTCGCCGACGGTCTTGGTGAGTATCGATGGATACCGTTATGGCGAGAAGGTGGTGGATCGGCGTGCGGAGGTGGAGGCGATTCGCGCCGCGCTGCCGTCGGTCGAGCACACCCTCACGCTGTCCTATTTGGACGGCCAGGTCGGGCTGGGCCCGCTGAGCGAGGCGACCGACGAACCGCTGGCGTTCGCGGCCGTGCCGTTCGACCATCCGCTCTACGTGCTCTACTCCTCCGGCACCACCGGGCTGCCCAAGCCCATTGTGCACGGCCACGGCGGCATCCTGCTCGAACACCTGAAAATGCTTGCGCTGCATCACGATCTGGGCCCGGGCGACTGCTTCTTCTGGTTCTCGACCACGGGCTGGATGATGTGGAACTTCCTCGTGTCCGGCCCGGCCGTCGGCGCGTCGATCGTCATGTTCGACGGTAACCCGGGCCATCCGGACCTCGGCGCGCTGTGGCGGCTGGCCGAGGAGGCGGGCATGACGTACTTCGGGACGTCGGCGCCGTTCCTGCTCGCGTGCCGCAAGGAAGGGCTCGTGCCGCGCGAGATCGCCGACCTGTCGCGGCTGCGCGGGCTCGGGTCGACCGGTGCGCCGCTGCCGCCGGAGGGGTTCCGCTGGGTGTACGAGAACGTGAGCGCAAGCCTGCAGCTGCAATCGCTGAGCGGAGGCACCGACGTGTGCACCGGCTTTGTGGGCGCGTCTCCGCTCAACCCGGTCTACGAGGGCGAGATCGCGGCCCGCTGTCTGGGCGCGCGCGTTGAGGCCTACGACTCCGCGGGCAAACCGGTCATCGGCGAGCTCGGCGAGCTGGTGATCACCGCGCCGATGCCGAGCATGCCGATCGGATTCTGGGGCGACTCCGACGGGTCTCGCTACCGGGAGGCGTACTTCGAGACATACCCGGGTGTGTGGCGGCACGGCGACTGGATCACGATCACCGAGCGGGGCTCGTGCGTGATCACCGGGCGCTCGGACGCGACCTTGAACCGGGGCGGGGTCCGGCTCGGCACGGCCGAGTTCTACTCGGTGGTCGAGGGCCTGCCCGAGATCGCCGACTCGCTGGTCGTGCATCTGGAGGACACCAACGAGCTGATCCTGTTCGTGGTCTTGCGCGCAGGCGAGCTGGACGACCCCCTGAAGCGGAGCATCGCGGCCGAACTGCGCACCGCCCTCTCTCCACGACACATCCCGGACGCGATCTACCAGGTCGGGGCCGTGCCGCGCACGCTGAGCGGCAAGAAGCTGGAGGTGCCGGTCAAGCGGATCCTCACCGGAACTCCCGTCGAAACCGCCGCCGCCAAGGGCGCACTGGCCAACCCGGAATCGCTGAAAGCCTTCGAGGACCTCGCACACAACCGGATCGCAACATAACTCCAACCTCGGCCCGGTGTGCTGGGCCGCATGATGAAACGCATAGCCGTCGCCGCGTGTCTCGGTCTCGTGTTCTTCGCGGGGACGCCGGCCAACTCTGCCCCCAAGCCCGAACTCGGAGAGATCCTCAACGCGGGCGCCCCGAACGCCGTGCCAGGAAGCTACATCGTCGTGATGAAGCCCGGGATATCCACAATGGACGTCTCGACGTTCGGCGCGGCCACCCAGTACACCTACACCACCGCGCTCAAGGGATTCGCCGTCAAGGCGACCGAGCAGCAGGCCAAGCGGATCGCGGGCGACAAGCGGGTCGACTTCGTGGTGCAGGACCAGACGGTCAGCATCAACGTCAACGTACAGTCGCCCGTACCCTCGTGGGGCCTGGACCGCATCGACGAGCGCTCCCTCCCGCTGGACAACAAGTACCACTTCCCGAGCGTCGCCAACTCGGTGAAGGCCTACATCATTGACACCGGTATCCGGTTCACCCACCAGGAGTTCGGTGGCCGCGCGGTGCTCGGCATCGACACGGTCGGCGACGGCCAGAACGGCAACGACTGCAACGGGCACGGCACGCACGTGGCCGGTACGGTCGGCGGCCGTTCGGTGGGCGTGGCCAAGGGCGTGCGGCTGGTCGCCGTGCGCGTGCTCAACTGCGGTGGCGGCGGCACGTTCGCGGGTGTCATCGCGGGCGTGGACTGGGTGACCGCCGACGCGCTGCTCTCGCCGAGCGTGCGCAGCGTGGCCAACATGAGCCTCGGCGCGGTCGGCGCCAACGCGGCTCTCGAACTCGCGGTGACCACGTCGATCGCGGCCAACGTGCACTACTCGATCGCCGCGGGCAACAGCAACCTGGACGCCTGCGGCTTCACCCCGGCCCGCACCCCGCGGGCCACGACCGTCGGCGCGACCGACATCAGCGACAACCGCGCGGCGTTTTCCAACTTCGGCCCGTGCGTTGACCTGTTCGCGCCCGGTGTGAACATCTACTCGGCGTGGTCCACGGCCGACAACGCCTACAACACGATCAGCGGCACGTCGATGGCTGCCCCGCACGCCGCGGGCACGGCCGCGCTGTGGCGGCATCGCTTCCCGGCCGACAACGCGGACGTTGTTGCCGCGGCGCTGGTGGCCAACGCGACTCCGGGTGTCGTCGTCAACCCGGGCGCCGGCTCGCCGAACCTGTTGCTGTTCATGGGAATGGTGCCCATGTAAAGGTACCGACAGTGGCGATCGGCTCCGGCCGGTCGCCACTATCATCGATCTGTGACTATGTCTGTGGAGATCCGGCTGCTCGGGCCGGTGCAGATCGCGGGGGAGTCGGGTGCGGTCCGGCTCGGCGGGATCCGGATGCGCACGCTGTTTGGCCTGCTGGCCCTGCGGGCGCCCGACGTGGTCTCGCAGACCGCGCTGATCGACGGCGTGTGGGACGGCGACCCGCCCGCCAACGCGAGCAAGACGCTGCGCGCTCACATCGCCCACCTCCGCAAGCTGCTGGCCGACGGCGGTTGCCACGGGGAGCGGGCCCGAAAGGCAGGCAGGTGGGAGATCGACAGCCTGATAACCACCCGCTCTCCGGGGTACGCCCTGTGCGCTCCGGCCGAATCCCTCGACGTGCACTGGTTCGAGCATCTGGTCGACCGCGGGCGGCTGGCCGTGTCGCGGGGAGCGGTGGCGGCCTCGGTCGAAAACCTGCGCACGGCACTGAGCCTGTGGCGCGGCGACGCGCTCGCCGACTGCATGGCCGGGCGCTGGGCGCAGGCCGAGGTGACGCGGCTGCACGAGGTACGCATGGCCGTGACCGAGGAACTGCTCGCGGCCGAGCTCATGCTCGGCCGGCACGCCCGCGTCGTTGCCGAGCTGCAGTCGCTGGTGACCTGCTATCCGCTGCGCGAACGCCTGTGGGAGCTGCTGATGCTGAGCCTGTACGAGGCGGGGCGCCCGGGCGACGCGCTGCACGCCTACCAGCGCGCCCGCTCGACGATGGTCTCCGAGCTGGGCCTCGAACCGGGCCCACGGCTGCGCAACCTGGAGCTGGCGATCCTTAGCGGAAGTTGACCCGTTCCGCCCCGCGCCCAGCGATACTGAACCCGTGCTGTTCCGGATGGCACTATCGTTTGCGCTGCTCATGCCGGCCGCGCAGCAGGACCTGCTCGCCGTGCTTGCCCAGCAGCTGCAGAAAGACGTGGCCAAGGTCTGGACCCGCACGGGCGAGATCTGGCCGGGTGTGGATTTCGCCAACCATGCCATCGTGCTCACCGACGGCTCCCGTGCCCTGGCCATCGATCGCGAGGGCGCCACGGAAACGCCGATGCAGGACATCACCGCGCCGCAGCCGGGCGGGTTCGCGTTCACGACGTGGCAGGGGCGCGACGCCGTCGTGCTGACCCCATATCCGGGACAGACCGCGCGCGAGCTGTTTGAAACCGCGTCGCACGAGGCCTTTCATCAATACGTGCAAGATGATTGGGCGTCGCTGCGGCAGCTTCAGGGCGCGGGCAGCCGCGCCGAGCGTTACCCGTTGCGGGCCGAGCCGCGCGTGCTGCGCATGCAGCTGGCCAACGAGCTGATAGCCGGGCACTTGCCGGCCGCCGCCCACTGGCACACCCAGTGGGCGCAGCGTTATCCGGAGGAGGAGCAGGAGCTGCGCGCCACGGACATCGCCGAGGGCTCGGCAGAATACTTCGGGCGGCGCGCTGCGGCCCTCGCCGCAGACACCACCCCCGCCCTGAAACCCATGCAGGACAAGAACAAACAATACGAGTCCTATGCGATCGGCGCGGCCGCGCTGCTGCTGGCCGACCAGACCGGCCGGCCCGCGAAGCAGGATCTCAGCCGCGAGGTCCGGACCCCGGCCGCCGTCGTGCTGGACGGCGTGACGCCGGCCGCGCAGCCGGTCCCGGCCGGCCTTGCCCAGCGCATACAGGCCCAGACCGACGCCGAAAACGCCGCCCTGGCCGGCATCCTCGACCCGTATCTCAAGGCGTATCAAGAGAAAAGGCCGCTCCTGGTGGTTCCGGGTGCGTCCCTGGCCGGCAGCTTCCAGCCCACCGGCTTCTTTCAAGTCGAGGGGGTACCGGATGAGATCCTCACCGAGACGTCGGCCGCGTTCGATCTCTCCACGGGCGGGTTCGAGATCCGCGGCGTGACCGTCGGCATGGACGGCGGCGACTTCCTCGTGCCCATCGAGCCCGGCCAGCCGGGCGTGGAGCTCACCGACGGCAAACTGATCGTCGACACGCCCGACATGCGCGGCAGTTTTCAGGTCAAGGAAGAGCTCACGGACGGCCGACGATTGTTGCGCGCTCAGTAGCCGCGATTTTCTCCACCGACTCGACCCCCTGGCACAGCACGAGCGACGCTCCGGCCGCGATCGGCGCGACCAGGTAGTCCAGCGGCCGCGGGTGCGCGTCGATGTCGATCAGCACGCGAATTTCTTCCCGCCCCCCAGCCCTTCGGGCCCGCCCCCCTTCGCCGCGCTCGATGCCGAGCTCCTTGGCACGGGCGAGCGCACGCCGGGCCAGATCGCCGTGCGTCACCATGGTCGGCAGGCCGGACAGCGCGAGTGCGTCTTCGCGCGCGGGCGGGCCGCCGTAGTGATCGCCGTGGGCGCGGGCCGCGAGGACCCAGTCGCTCGCCGGGCTCGGATCCGGTACCGGCACAGCAAATGGGTGTAAACCAACGGCATAGTCGCATTCAGTCCCGGGTAGACCGAAGGTGACATCCGCGGTGACCGAGTCGGAGTGGGAGATGGACAGACCGGCGGTCCAACAGGCCAGCATGATCGAGGAAGTTTGCCAGTGCGGGGGAAGCTTGACCGCCGCGACGTCGCTCGGCCCGAGCCCGAGCTCGTCCACGAGCAGGTTGGCGGTCTTGGCGACCCAATTGGCAAGGGTCGCACCGGAAAGCTCGGTCCGCTCGTCGGGCCCATACCACGTCAAGCAGGGGCGTGCCGGGTCCGACGCCACATTATCCGCGAAGAGTGATGCCACCGTGACCACGCCGTCATGCTACTGACACGAACGATAGGCGGACATCGGAGATGGGCGACTCGGGGTTAGGCTAAAGGTGACTGCTGTGAAACGGCACACATTGTTGTGTCAGCCACACCCCCACAAGGAGTGTCCACCGTGACAATCGCACGTCCTCCCCGGGTGCTTGTGGACGCCACGAGCGTGCCCGCCGACCGTGGTGGCGTCGGACGCTACCTCGACGGATTACTCGGGGCTCTCGCGGCGCATTCCGACATCGATCTGGCAGTGGTCTGCCAGCGGACCGACCACGAGCGATACTCGCGCATGCTTCCCGAGGCTCAGGTGATCAGCGCTCCAGCGGCTGCAGCGCATCGCCCGGCGCGCCTGGCATGGGAGCAGACCGGTCTGCCCCTCCTCGCTGCACAGGTGGGCGCCGGTGTCCTGCACTCGCCTTTCTACACGTGTCCGCTTCGTGCCGGGTGCCCAGTGACGGTCACCGTGCACGACGCCACGTTCTTCACCGAGCCAGAGCACTACGACAAGTCCCGAGGCACGTTCTTCCGGTCGGCGATCAAGACATCGATGCGTCGCGCCGAGCGGGTCATCGTGCCGTCGAAGGCGACACGGGACGAGCTGATCAGGCTTCTCGACGCCGACCCGACGCGGATCGACGTCGCCTATCACGGCGTGGACCACAACGCCTTCCACGTGCCCACCGACGAGGAGAAGGCGCGGGTGCGGGCCCGGCTCGGGCTCAACTCTACATATGTAGCGTTCTTGGGGGCGAAGGAGCCCCGCAAGAACGTGCCCAACCTGATCCGCGGGTGGATCGCGGCCGTGAGTGACCGCCCCGACCCGCCGGCACTGGTGATCGCCGGAGGCCAGGGGCACGACGAGGAGATCGATCGGGTCGCGGCCGAGGTGCCCGCGCACCTGCGGCTGCTGCGCCCGGGATATCTGCGCTACGCGGACCTGCCCGGGTTCCTGGGCGGCGCGGTGCTGTGCGCCTACCCGTCGCACGGAGAGGGATTCGGCCTGCCGATCCTTGAGGCGATGGCGTGCGGCGCGCCGGTGCTGACCACCCCGCGCCTGTCCCTGCCCGAGGTGGGCGGTGACGCGGTCGCCTACACCGGGCCCGAACACGACCGGATCGCCGCCGACATGGCCGCACTGCTCGACGACCCGAAGCGGCGCGCGGAGCTGGGCGCCGCCGGACTCGCCCGGGCCAAGGAGTTCAGCTGGGCCTCCAGCGCGGAAGCGCACGTGGCATCGTGGGCACGCGCGGCAAAACCGCTGGTGGCAGGCAAACACTGACACGAGGACGAACAAGACATACCGATAGGGCATTATGGGCTGATGCTTCACGCCGTCATCCCCGCCGGGGGCAGCGGGACGCGCCTCTGGCCGCTGTCCCGCGCCGGGAATCCGAAGTTTCTGCACCCCCTGACGGGCACGGCGCAGACGCTGCTGCAGGCGACCGTCGCGCGCCTGTCAGACGTGTCGCCGCCAGCAGACACCCTCGTCGTGACCGGGGTCGCGCACGCGGCGGCCGTGGCGCGCCAGCTTCCCGAGCTGCCCGAGGCCAACATCATCATCGAGCCTTCGCCGCGCGACTCGTGCGCGGCGATCGGTCTGGCCGCCGCCATCATCGCGCGGCGCGACCCGCGGGCCGTCATGGGCTCATTCGCGGCCGACCACCTGGTGCGCGACCAGGCCCGGCTCACCGAGGTGCTCAAGCAGGCCGTGGCCGGGGCCGAGCGGGGCCTGCTGATGACCGTCGGCATCACGCCCACCCACGCGGAGACGGGCTACGGTTATCTCGAATGCGGCGACACCATCGACGGGCCGGTGCGGCGCGTGGCGCGCTTCAAGGAAAAGCCCAGCCTTGAGGTGGCGACCGAATATTTGAATTCCGGGCGGTACCTGTGGAATGCCAGCATGTTCGTCTGGCGCGTCGACGTGTTCCTGTCCGAGCTCAAGCGGCAGCAACCCTCCCTTCACGACGGTCTGCAGGCCATCGCGGCCGCATGGGGCACCGATGAGCAGGAGCGCGTGCTGGGCGAGATCTGGCCCACGCTGACGAAGATCTCGGTGGATTACGCGGTCATGGAGGGCGCGGCCGAGGCGGGCCTGGTCGCCACCGTGCCGGGCGACTTCGGCTGGACCGACGTCGGCGACTTCCACACGCTGGGCGACGTGCTGCCCACCGATGCGGCCGGCAACGTGCTCACCGGTGATGGCGCGGCCGACGTCCTGCTCGAAGACGTAACCAACACCATCGTGATCGGACAGTCCGGGCGGCTGGTGGCGGCGCTGGGCGTGCGCGACATCGTCATCGTGGACACGCCGGATGCGCTGCTCGTGTGCGACCGCTCCCGGGCACAGGACGTCAAGAAGCTTGTCGATGAGCTGAAGGCCCGGGGCGACTCTCGCCTCTGACCCGCCGCCGCAGCACGAGGGCGACCGCGATGGTCAGCACGGTGACGGTGATGGCCACGATATTGGGCACGATCAGCGCCCAATCGGCTCGCGCCACGCCGTAGCCGAGCCACAGCCCGAAGCCGGGCAGCAGGATGCCGAAATAGCCCAGCGAGAGATCCTCGGATGATCGGGTGCGCAGCATGCGGCGGATCTGCAGCACGGGCGCGAGAGCCATGAAGACGCCCCACACGGCGGCGAGAATGGCCAAGACGGTCACCATTGGCAGGTCACCTCGTGATGTGAGGCGCTCGGGCTGGTGAGCCGCGTCGACCGGCTAAAAGCGGGACGCGCGGGGTTGTCCCCGCGGCCTACGGCGAAGTTGACCGGAGGTCAACGAGCCACAGGGTCCGGCTCGTGGCGATCGGGAGCGCAAACGCGGCCACGGCCATGGTAGCCGGGCAGATCCGGACAACGACCGATGCCGCCATCTTCCCGCGACACTTCCACGCCGATGTTCGCAAGCACGGCATCGACATCGAGGTGACCTTCTCGAAGCATCCAGTGGGTCAGCCTCGCCACGATCTTTGCATGCTCGGTATCCGCGGGCGGCATGACAATGAGCGCTCCCCTGTCCAATTCATAGCGGTGAGTTGGCGCGGCCGCCGCCATTTCGGCGACGTCGTCCAGGGTGAGCGGCCGCGCTGGCAGGCTGATGTGCGCCTCGAGTGTCATGCGCTCCTCCTGGTGTCAGATCTTGGGGTTGAGGATACGCCGTACTGTTGTGTGATGCACTTAGTCGAGCTGAGCGCGGCCGGGAACGAGGCGAGCGATCTGCTGCGGGTCCACGATCCTGAGCTGCTGCGAGAGCTTGGCGCGCGGGCGGCGTACTGGACCGTGCTCGACGAGGGTCCGGTCGAGGAGTGCCTGGCGCTGCTCGTGCTGGGGCACGACGGGGCGTGGTCGGCGCGGCACGTGCGGGCCGACGCGGGCGGGCAGGCCGGGCGCACGGAGGACGCCGAGGCGCTGGCGTGGCACGACGGATGGGTCTATGTGCTCGGCTCGCATTTTGGCAAGAAGAAGGGTCCGCTGCGGCCGAAGCGGGCGTTCGTCGCGCGGTTCCGGGAGTCGCTCGCGCCCCGGCTGGAGATCGTGCGCAATCAGTTTGCCCTGCACCGCGCGGTGAACGACGCCGTGGCCGAGGTGACGGGCACACCCGCGCCGGGTGTGCGGGAGAGCTTCATCGCGGCGACGATGCGGCGCGGGCTGGAGAAGGGCCGTGCCTGGGTGGATTACCTGTTCGAGGACGATCATCCGATCAACGTGGAGGGGGCGGCGTTCACGCGCGCCGGGACGCTCCTGATTGGACTGCGGTGGCCGGTCTCAAAGGTGGGCGAACCGATTTTGGTCGAGGTGGAGTGGCCGTGGGGCGGCGCGCCCGTGGTCAAGGGTGTTCATGTGCTCCCGATCGGCGGCGGACCGCTGGGGATCCGGGCGGTTTCGGCCCGTGACGATGGGAGCTTCGACATCGTCGTGGGCTCGATCGACGCGCTGGACAAGGGTTCGGTGCTGCTCGACGAGCATCCGGAGGCGCGCGACGCGACGTGTGCGCATTACCGTTACGCGCTGGGCGGTGTGGCGCAGCTCGTCGCCGATTTGGCGCCGCTGCACCACGTCGAGGGAGTGTCCGAACTGGACGGACAGCCGCTCTACGTCACGGACGAGGATCACCGGATCGCGCTGTATCGCGTCCCAGCTCGATAGCCTCGGCGGTGCCCAGCGAAAAAAGGTCACTGGCGGCATCGCGGACCAAGGTGGGGACGATGCCGGCGGCGTCGGTGGTGCGCGTGATGAGCCCGCGCACAACCGCGACCGGCACGCGATCGACCTTGCCCTTCACCAGCTCGGCGGCGGCGGCGATCTCGTCGGCCACGGCCATCTGGGTGATCTGCAGCTCGTTGCCGTGCGGGTCGATCTCGCCGCGGTGGTCGCGCAGCGGCGCGATCCCGGCGCAGCCCAGGGCCATGTCGACCAGCCCGTTGCGCCAGGGCCGGCCCGCCGTGTCGCTGATGATGACCGCGACATCGAGGCCGTGGCGCTCGCGGAACGCGGCCCGCAGCGAACGTGCCGAGCCGTCGGGGTCCTTGGGCAGCAACACCAGCTGCGAACGGTCCACATTGGAGTTGTCGATCCCGGCGGACGCCATGACAAACCCGTGATGCGTCTGCACGATGCGCGTCTGCCCGCGCGTGGCCACGATCCGCGCGGTCTCGGAGCGCAGCACCTCCTCGCGGGCGGCCTCGCGCTCGGGCCCGGCGGTGGGCACGTCGGCCAGCTGTCCCTCCGCCTTGGACACGATCTTGCTGGTGACCACAAGGATGTCGTTGTCGGCGAGCCACGGGGCCGCTTCGGCGATCAGGCCGACGATGTCGTCGCCCGGACGCACCTCCGGGATGCCGCGCACGGGAAGCACGCTGAAGCCGTCCATCAGGGCAGGCTTTCCACGGCGACGCGCACCATCTCGGCGGTGGCCTCGGGTGAGGTCATGTAGAGCGGGGTGGGGATGACGCCGACCCCTTCGACCTCGGTGGCCCGGTCCACGGGGTCGACAAGCCACGACTTCAAGAGCTCACCGCCATACATGCGGCCGACACCCTGGGCCGAGCATTCCACGCCCACCGCGGACAGGCACTTGTCGGCCATGCCGCGCACCGGCGCGCCGCCGATGATGGGCGAGACGCCGGCGACGGGCGCGGTGAGGGCCTCACGGATGCCGGGGACCGCGAGGATGGGCGCGATCGACACGACCGGATTGCTGGGTGCGAGCAAAATCACGTCCGCCTCGGCCAGCGCTTCGAGCACGCCCGCGGCCGGCTTGGCCGACTCCGCCCCGACAAAGACGAAGTTGCTCGCGGGCAGCTCGGCCCGGTGGCGTACCCACCATTCTTGAAAATGAATTGCCTCTTCAGCCAGTACCACGTGGGTCTCAAGCCGGTCGTCGGTCGCGGGAAGCAGCGTTATGCCGGGCTGCCAGCGCTCGCACAGCGCGGCCGTGACGGCCGACAGCGGATAACCGGCGTTGAGCAGGTTGGTGCGGACCAGATGGGTCGCGATGTCGCGGTCGCCAAGCCCAAACCACGTCGGCTCGGCCTGGTAACTCGCGAGCTCCTCCTTGACCTTCCACGACTCGTCGGCCCGGCCCCAACCACGATCGGGGTCGATGCCTGCGCCCAGCGTATACATCACCGAGTCCAGGTCGGGGCAGATGCGCAGGCCGTGCATCCACACGTCGTCGCCGACGTTGACGATCGCCGTCACGTCGGCGCCGTGGCGCTCGGCGTAGGCGCGCACACCCAGGAGGAAGCGAGCACCTCCGATGCCGCCCGCCAGCACAACAATCCGCATGAGTCCCATCGTAGGCTGGGCGGATGAGTGAGATCTCTCGCGCCCTCGCGCGGGCCGCCGCGGGGAAGGCGCTCGATCTCGGCGAGGCCACGGCTTTGCTGGGTGCGCGTGGGCCGGAGCTGGACGAGCTGCTCGCGCTGGCCTCGTCGGTGCGCGACATCGCCAATCCCGCGAGGGTCATCACGTACTCGAAAAAGGTCTTCATCCCGCTGAGCCGGCTGTGCCGGGACCGATGCCACTACTGCACGTTCGCGACCGTGCCGCACCGGCTGCCCGCCGCCTACCTGGATCGCGACGAGGTGCTTGAGATCGCGCGCCAGGGCGCGGCGCTCGGGTGCAAGGAGGCCCTGTTCACGCTCGGCGACCGGCCCGAGGACCGGTGGCCCGCGGCGGCACAGTGGCTCGAAGAGCGCGGCTATGCGTCCACACTGGACTATCTGCGGTCGGTCGCGATCGCGGTGCTGGAGGAGACGGGGCTGCTGCCGCACCTCAACCCGGGCGTCATGAGCTGGGCCGACCTGCAGCGGCTGCGGCCCGTTGCGCCGAGCATGGGCATGATGCTCGAAACGACCGCGACCAGGTTGTGGGAGTCCAAGGACGGGCCGCACTACGGATCGCCGGACAAGGAACCGGCCGTGCGGTTGCGCGTGCTGGAGGATGCAGGCCGGGTGGGAGTGCCCTTCACCACGGGAATTTTGATTGGTATCGGTGAAACGCACGCCGAGCGGGTCGAGTCGATTTTCGCGATCCGGCGGGTGCACCGGCAGTACGGGCACATTCAAGAGGTGATCGTCCAGAACTTCCGCGCGAAGGCGGACACGGCCATGCGGTCCGTGCCTGACGCGACGGTCGAGGATCTGGCGGCGACGACCGCTGTCACGCGGCTGCTGCTCGGGCCCGGGATGCGGGTGCAGGCGCCGCCGAACCTCATCGACGGGTCGTTCGAGTTGCTGGTACGGGCGGGGATCGACGACTGGGGCGGGGTGTCGCCGTTGACGCCCGACCACGTGAATCCCGAGCGGCCGTGGCCGTTCTTGGACGATTTGGCGCGCGCGACGGCCGATGCCGGCTTCTCCTTGAGAGAGCGCCTCACGGTGTATCCGTCCTATGTGGTCGCTGCCGAGCGGTGGATCGACCCGCGGCTCATGCCGCACGTGTCGGCTTTGGCGGCGCCTGATGGTCTCGCTGTCGAGTCGGCGCCGGTGGCCGGGCGACCGTGGCAGGAGCCCGATGCGGTCGTGTCCACCGGGCGCGTCTCACTCAACGAGGACATCGACACCACAGGGCGCAGTTCGGATCGGCGGGGCGACTTCGACACGGTGTATGGGGATTGGGCCTCGTTGAGCGTGCCGTCTTTTCTCGGCGCGGGCGGCGACGTGGGTCTCGGATTGCGCATCGCGCGGTCCGATCCGGCGGCGTTGCTGCACCCCTCGTCCGAAGCCGCGGCGTTGGCGTTGTTCCAGGCGACCGGGGAGGCGCTGGACGAGCTGTGCCGGATCGCCGACGACGTGCGCGCCGACACGGTCGGCGACGACGTGACCTATGTGGTCAATCGCAACATCAACTTTTCGAACGTCTGCTACGTCGGGTGCCGGTTTTGCGCGTTCGCACAGCGGGAACGCGACGCCGACGCCTATCGGCTGGACGTGGCGCAGGTCGCGCAGCGCGCGTTCGAGGCGTGGGAGGACGGCGCCACCGAGGTCTGCATCCAGGGCGGGATCGACCCCAAGCTGCCCATCTCCATATACGCGGAGATGGTGCGCGCGATCAAGGAGCGGGTGCCGGGCTTGCACGTGCACGCGTATTCGCCCATGGAGATCGTGACCGCCTCCGCCAAGGCGGGAGCCTCCATTCGCGACTGGCTGACGGAGCTGAAGGAGGCGGGCCTCGACACGATCCCGGGCACGGCCGCCGAGATCCTGGACGACGAGGTGCGCTGGATCCTGACGAAGGGAAAGCTGCCAACGTCCGCATGGATCGAGGTCGTGGAGACGGCGCATTCGCTGGGCATCCGGTCGAGCTCGACCATGATGTACGGGCATGTGGACAACCCGCGGCACTGGCTCGGCCATTTCCGGGTGCTGGCCGAGGTGCAGGACCGCACGGGCGGGTTCACCGAGTTCGTCGCGCTCCCGTTTGTGCACACCAACTCGCCGATCTATCTGGCGGGTGTCGCGCGGCCCGGGCCCACGTGGCAGGAAAATCGTGCCGTGCACGCGATGGCGCGGCTGCTGCTGCACGGGCGCATCCCCAACATCCAGTGCTCGTGGGTGAAGCTCGGTGACGAGGGGACCGTCGCGATGCTTCGAGGAGGGTGCAACGACCTGGGGGGTACCCTCATGGAGGAAACGATTTCGAGAATGGCCGGTTCATCCCACGGCTCGGCACGCACGGTGGCCCAGTTGCACGGCATCGCGGCCGCCGCCGGACGCCCGGCGCGCCAGCGAACGACCGCCTACAGCGTTCTGCCGTAAAGCGCTGCCGCAAATTTGTCACACCACACCATCGAGACATCCTCGAATCCTCCTTTTTGGCCGAGGCGACCTGCGTGTCGTCAAGTGCGACACGCCGAAGAAATTTCTTCGGCGACACGCCAGGGAACCCCGTTACCGCAGGCGGGTCTGGATCGATAGGGACGTGAACAGACGGTTGGAGTGACGGCCCTAATAGCAAACTCGGCTTGACTATGCACGGATGACACGCGTGTAATTCTCTCGGGTCGGGGGAGCGATGATTGGAGCCACATCGCCGCCAATGTGGACGGTCATACGCCTTCCAGGCGACGTGGAGGTCTCGCAAGGGGATCCGCCGAAGCGGCGGGACTCCAGGTGAACACCGTGTTGCCGGGAAAAGAAAGGGAAGGCGCCATGTTCGTTGGGGGGTTGCGCCGGGTAAGCCCGGCGGCATGAAGGAGGCAGCGGAGATGGACGGTCAACCCGTCGTGGCGGATCTGCTGGGCAACGCGCCGGAATGGCAGGAGCGTGCCCTGTGTTCGCAGACGGACCCTGAAGCGTTCTTTCCCGAGAAAGGCGGCTCCACTCGCGAGGCCAAGCGGATCTGCTCGCGGTGCGAGGTCAAATCGGAGTGTCTGGAATATGCGCTGGCGCACGACGAGCGGTTCGGCATCTGGGGTGGACTGTCCGAACGCGAGCGCCGCAAACTCAAGCGCCGCGCGATCTGAGCGACTCAGGGAGCCAAATCGTCGGGGGAGAGACCGAGCAGGTTCGCCACCTGTTCGACGATGACGTCGCGGATGAGCGTGCCCAGGTCGTCGCGATCCTGCGCGCGGAACTCCAGCGGCCGGCGATAGACCACGATCCTGGGCGGCACGCCGTGCCGCCCAGGACGCCCGGGAAGCAGGCGAGCCAGCGGCACCCGCCCGTCTTCGAGCACATCGGAGTCGTAGACGTTGAGCTCCGGTGGCACATCCTCCACCGCGAACTCGACCCCGGCCAGCTCGGCGGCATAACGTGCCTCCAGCGACTCGACCGTGTCGAGCACCAGGTCATCGAAGATCTCTGCCTTCGTCCGCGCCAAGGGCACGCTGGCGGGCACGAGCCGGCCGCGCATGCCCCGGCCGTGCCGATCACGGCGGCGGCGCCACGCGGCGGGTCGGCGGCTGGCTCGACTTGTCACTTGGCCAATCTAGCGCGTGATCTTGCCTCGGCGTGTCGTCCACGCCACGGGGCGGGAATGTCGGTGGGGTCCGATAACGTC
Source organism: Allorhizocola rhizosphaerae (assembly GCF_003426775.1). Classification (GTDB taxonomy): domain Bacteria; phylum Actinomycetota; class Actinomycetes; order Mycobacteriales; family Micromonosporaceae; genus Allorhizocola; species Allorhizocola rhizosphaerae. The sequence goes on from NZ_QJUG01000049.1 coordinate 44,005, forward strand.
ACACGCCGTGAGGTCTCCACGGCGTTGCTCGCGCAACGGCTGCCCGAGACAGGCAGTCGCCACGTTGACCTATGTCTATGCAGAGTCGACCGCCGTGGTCGGGCCGCTCGCGGTCAACCCCGAGCCGCACACCTATGACCTGTGCGAATCTCACGCCCGCAGCCTGACCGCACCGCGCGGGTGGGAGCTGGTGCGCTATGACGGCGAGTTCGAGCCGCCCCCACCGACCACCGACGACCTCGTCGCCCTCGCCGACGCGGTCCGCGAGGCGGCACGCCCCTCCCGAGCAGCCGACCCCGCGACACCGCCCCCGCCGCCAACCCGTCGCGGCCACCTCCGCGCCGTCCCCCCACCCCAATAACCCGCCGTCCTTTTTCGCATCGATCATGAACTTATGTCCATGTTCGACGGCGTGTGGTGGACGTAACTTCATGATGACGCGAAAGCGGTGGTCCAGGTTGGACCAGAGGCGACTGCGTGGGCGGTTGAGCGGGTTCGGGGTGCGGGTTGGCGATGCTGAACAGCTTGCCGGGGCGGCACGAGCAGGGCGTCGCCGGCGTGGACCGTGTGGGCGGTCTTGCGCGAGCTGCTGAGCGGGATCGTCGAGCGCGATGGGCAGGAGGATGACCTCGCCCGCGTCCTGCGGCCGTTCTAGGGTTGGGGTGTGACGACAAGCTTCTGGGTGGCCGGGGAGCCGGCGACCGGCGATGACGTGGTGACGGTGCGCAGCCCGGTGGATGGCCGGGAGGTCGGGCGAACGAGCTTCGCGACCGAAGCGCAGGTCGAGGAGGCGATCGCCGCGGCGGCCGGAGTGGCGCAGGAGGCCGCGTTGCTGCCCGCGTCGATCCGGGCCGCCGCGCTCGATCACGTGAGCCGGACCATCGAGGCGCGGGCCGACGAGGTGGCCGCGCTGATCACCGCCGAGAACGGCAAGCCCGCGATGTGGGCCAAGGCCGAGGTCGGGCGGGCCGTGTCGACGTTTCGATGGGCGGCCGAGGAGGCCCGGCGGTTCTCGGGCGACCTGATGCGCCTCGACACCGATCCGATCG
>NZ_QJUG01000490.1 GCF_003426775.1 Allorhizocola rhizosphaerae
GGCCGAACGCCGCCGCCCCGCCGGGCCGCACGCCGGGCACGCGCGCCGCGGCCGCCTCGACATCCTGCGGGTACACGTTGCGCCCGGCGGCGAACAGCACGTCCTTGGCGCGCCCGCAGATCACCAGCTCGCCGTCGATCAGATAGCCGAGGTCGCCGGTGCGCAACCACTCCGATGACCGCGCCGGTTCACCCCAATAACCGCTGACGACGGAAGGGCCGCGCACTTCCACCTGACCATCGGTGATGCGCAGCTGGGTACCGGGCACGGCCCGCCCGACCCGCACGCGGCCATCCCGGTCGGCGCGAATGCCTTCCCCGATGGGCGAGAAGCTCACCGCGAGGGTCGACTCGGCCAGGCCGTAGGCCGCCACGACGGCACGCGGGTCCAGCCCGTGCCGGGCCCCGGCCGCCGTGAAGCGGGCCATCATCGCGGCGTCGATCGGCTCCCCGCCGGAGAACATGAGGCGCACCGAGCTCAGGTCGGCGTCCGCTCCCGCCTCAAGCAGCTGGGCCAGCATGGCGTAGGCGAAGTTGGGCCCGCCCGTGCAGGTGGCGCGATGGCGCGAGAGCCGCTCCAGCCAGGTCGCCGGGCGCAGCGCGAAGGACACGGGTGTCTGCAGGACCAGTGGGCAGCCCCGGGTCATGGGCAGGCTCAGGAATCCGATCAGACCCATGTCGTGGTACAGCGGAAGCCAGCTCATCCAGCGGGCGGTCGCCGGGTCGAGCGCGTCGGCGCCGACCACCGCCTCCATCGCGTCCAGATTGGCGGCGAGGTTGGCGTGGGTCACGGGCACCCCGCGCGGGGTGCTCGTCGACCCGCTGGTGTACTGCAGCACGGCCAGGTCGTCCGGCCGCGGCCACACGATGTCGTGCGGTTCGGCGACGCGCGCTTGGAGGTCCACAGTGGACAGCGGCCGGACGGGTGCGATCCCGGCCAGGTCGTCGCCGTCGGCATCGGTGAGCACCAGCGTGAAGCGGGCGCTGTCCTGGATCGCCGATAGGCGCGCCAGGTGGGCCGCCCGCCCGTCGCGCGCGGGCGGGGGCAGCACGGTGAACGCGGCC
>NZ_QJUG01000491.1 GCF_003426775.1 Allorhizocola rhizosphaerae
CGGCGTAGAGGGTCAGGCCGGCGCATCCACTTTTGGGTCCAGGCGCAGCATTGTGCAGAAGGCTTGGGCGAGCACGGCGAGGGTGACGTGGCGGTGCCAGCCGATGAAGGAGCGGCCTTCGAAGTGGTCGATCCCGAGGCCGGTCTTAAGTTCGCGGTAGTCGTGCTCGATCCGCCAGCGGATCTTCGCCAGCCGGACCAAAGTCTTCAGTGGTGTTCGCTTGTCCAGGTTGGACAGCCAGTACTTGACCGGTTCCGGTTCGCCTGGCGGCCATTGGGCGATCAGCCACTGTTCGGGCAGGCTGCCGTCTTCGGCGCGGGGGATGTCCCGGTTGGCGGGGCGGATGCGTAGTGCCAGGAAGTGTGAGCGCATCTTGGCCTGCCGGTTCGTGGTGCCGGCGCGGGTGCCGCGCCGCCAGGTGACCTGCCGCACCCGGCTGCGCCCGGCGTCCAGCACGAGGTCTTTGAACGGCACCGCCGCTTGCGGGTAGGCCGGCTTGGGCGGCCGCCCACGGCCGCTGTAGGCGACGGCCACGGGCACCGCCCCGGCCGGATGTGCGGTAGCGGTCGGGTCGACCTGCACCACATAGGACAAGCCGCGTTCGGCCACACCGAGGCGGAACAGGGTGCTGTCGCCGTAACCGGAATCGGCGACCACCGGCCGGTGTGGCAGCCCCCATTCGCCGATCATCTGGTCGAGCATGTCCAGGGCCAGACGCCACTTCTCCCGGTGCCGTACCTCGTCGGGGATACCGGCACCAGAGCGCTTGCCGCGCACCACCTGGGTCCGCGCCGGATCGTCAACCGTCCGGTCGTCCCACGACGCCGGGCAGAACAGCCGCCAGTTGGCCGCCACCGACGCGGCGTCGGTGACCATCTGCACGCTGACGCCGATCTGGCAGTTGGCGGTCTTGCCCAGCGTGCCCGAATACTGCCGGGCCACACACGGTGAAGCGGTGCCGTCCTTCGGGAACCCGGTGTCATCGACCACATACGCGGCCGGGTCGATCGCCTGCACCGCCCACCTGGCCACGTTCGCCCGCACCTGCTGGTAGTCCCA
>NZ_QJUG01000492.1 GCF_003426775.1 Allorhizocola rhizosphaerae
GCCAGCGCCGCCGGGCCGAGGGCTCCCGCTCCCGCGCCGATCGCGTCACGAACCGCCGCGGCATGCTGGTCGAGCGCGGCGGTCAGCCTCGGCAGGCCGGCGCAGGCCGCGCTGGCCGAGCCGCCCAGGTGCTCCCACAACTCGCGCAGGGCAGCGGCCGACGACCGGTGGACCGCGGAATCGACCAAGCGCGCCAAGACATTCGCCATGACCGGACAGGATACGCAGCAACGGCGCATCCGACCAGGGTTGGGCGGAGTCAGGTTCGCGCCGGCACGAACCCGTCGAGCACCACCTGGAGATCGTCGCGATGGTCGGCCCAGGTCGCGGCCGGTGTCCGCCAGTAGATGGAGTATGCCTGGTCGCGTGCGGTGATGAAGCCGCGGTTGAGCACGCGCACCGGCGTGCCGTCCAACGTGTAGGTGAACTCCCAGTCCGCCGCACTGTCCCAATAGGACACCGATTCGAGCCGGACACGCTGGTAGTCGCGGTATCCGCTGCGCCGCGCGGCCTCGTTGTTGCGCCAATCCTGTACCGGGTCGGGCTTCGGGCTGCGGGTCTGGTCGATGAGCAGCAGCCTGTCGGTGGACGGGTCGCGCCACAGCGCGCGACCGTCGCCGTCGCGCCCGAACTGCCACCCGTCGGGCACGGGCACCTTGAAGCCCGTGCCGTCGTCGCGCATCTGCCATCCGGTCGGCAGTTCGACCCCGCGCGTCGCGGGCGCAGTCGTAGTTCCCGCGGTGGTGGGTGCTGTGCTAGGGGTCGTGATAGGGGAGGGCGGCGGCGCCGTTCGATCTCCGGGCGTCGAGCGGGTGAGCAGGAACCCGGCCACCACGGCGCCCACCGCGAGTATCGCCACGGCAACCGGCCAGAGGCGTCGCCCGCGCCGCGTCGGCGTCGGCGCGGGGCTGGCCGGCTCGACGAGCGCTTCGCGCAGCAGGTGCCGGGCCGTGGCCGCGTCCATGCGCTGCGCCGGGTCCTTCTCCAGCAGTCCAATGAGGACATGCGCGAGCCGTCCCGACCGGTGCGGTGGTGGCACGGG
>NZ_QJUG01000493.1 GCF_003426775.1 Allorhizocola rhizosphaerae
CACAAACGTCCCCGGCGACGACATCACCGTCACCCCACCAGCCAACGCCATCACACACTCACCACCCCGCAACGCCTGCACCGCCAAATGCAACGCCACCAACGACGACGAACACGCCGTATCCACCGTCATCGCAGGCCCGATCAGGCCGAACTGGTAGGCCAGCCGGCCCGACAGCACGCTGCCGGTGTTGCCGGTGAGGAGGATGCCCTCCAGCTCCTCGGGCATCTGGTGCACCGGCGGGGCGTAGTCGTGGTACATCAACCCGGCGAAGACACCGGTTTGGCTGCCGCGCACGGTCGCCGGGTCGATCCCGGCGCTCTCGAACGTCTCCCAGGTTGTCTCCAGCAACAGTCGCTGCTGCGGATCCATCGCCAACGCCTCACGCGGCGAAATCCCAAAGAACTCCGCGTCAAACTCGTCGGCGTCGTGCAGGAAACCGCCCTCCCGCACATAGGTCCGCCCGGCCCTCTCGGGATCCGGGTCGAAGATCTCCTCCGGCCAACCCCGATTCACCGGGAAAGCAGAAATCGCGTCGCGGCCGTCAACCACCAACCGCCACAAGTCCTCAGCCGTCCGCACCCCACCCGGAAAACGACACGCCATCCCCACAATCACAATCGGGTCGCCATCGACGGCGGCGACGGCGGTTGGCTGCTGCGCCGCGACGGCGCCGGACAGCTCGGCGGCAAGGTATGCGATCAGCTCCTGCGCCGACGGATAGTCGAAGATGAGGGTCGTCGGCAGTCGCAGCCCGGTCGCCGTGGCGAGCCGGTTACGCAGCTCGATCGACATCAATGAGTCGAAGCCAAGTTCCCTGAAGGCACGCTCCGGGTCGATCGACTCCCGATCGGTGCGGCCGAGCACCGCCGCTGCCTCGGCCACAACCAGATCCGTCAGCGCGCGCTCACGGTCGGCCTCGGCCAGCCCGGCAAGGCGCCGCGGCGGTGTCTCCACCGCACCGCCGCGGCCCCGCCGAGGCCGTACCGGCACCAACGCGCGCATCATCGGCGCGACCACCGCG